>DATFPS010000029.1:0-6015 GCA_035264705.1 Nitrososphaeraceae archaeon
TATTATTCAGTCAATGACCAAAGATGAAAAAAGAAATCCCGATATAATTAATGACTCTAGAAGGAAGCGAATTGCAAGAGGTGCTGGTATAACCGAACATGATGTAAAAGAGCTGGTAAAGCAATACAACAATTCCAAAACGATGATGAAACAAACTAAGGGTAGACAGATGCAAGGAATGTTAAGGAGATTTGGTATTGGCTAATGTTAACAATCAAAAGATTGTTCTACAACAGCTAAAAAGGAACTACAACCTTTGCAAATATTGTCTTAAAAGACAAATTCCATCAGTTAGAGTGACTCCTAGAGTGAATCATATAGTAGATCAAGAGAATTGCTTCATATGCCACGGAATGATGGATAACATAGATATAATTAATAGCAAAATTTTATTAGCAGTAAATAATGCATATGAATTTGATAGTTTTTTAATTGGAGCAACAATTCCGAATGAATATTACGAACGAGAGGACCAAATTAGAGCTAAATTCAAGATAAGAGCGAAGGAAAATCTCAAAATTCAATTAATAAGAGAATTGAGAAGAAGATTTCTAAAAATAACAAAGACAAGACTTGACTTTTTAACGCCTGATATCTCGATAAATATAGCTATTGATAGGAACAATAATGTAGAAGTGATGGCGAGGACCCGTTCATTGCATTTCTTTGGCAGATATTTAAAGAAACATCGAGGTATAAGACAGAAACAAACAAGATGTAATACCTGTCAGGGAAAAGGTTGCGTAGTCTGTGATTATTCTGGCTTATCCGGCTATGATAGTGTCGAGGGAATCATCGCAAAGAAGCTAATATCGATAACAAAAGGCCAAAATCCTAAATTTAACTGGCTCGGAAGCGAGGATCAAGAAAGCATAGTTTTAGGAAAAGGAAGGCCATTTTTTGCAAGCATATCAAATCCACGTAACCGTAAATTGGAGAATAATTTAAAATTCATTGAAAATGGAATTCTAGTTACACTAAGTCCCAGATCTGATAATGTTATAGATTCTTCTCTTGCGTTTATCACAAAGATAAAAATTATGGTAGAATGCGATAGGGATCTCACTAAATCTGACATAGAAAATGTTAAAGGTTGTGGCGGATCTATAGTAAAATTTGAAACCAAATCGAGGCAATTTAGTAAAAGAATTTATTCTCTCCGCGTACAAAAAGTATATTCAAATCGTTTTGCTATCACAGTCACCACAGATGGTGGATTCCATGTCAAGCAATTTGTTGGAGAAAGAGAGTATGCCAAACCCAACATTTCAGAAATTGTCGATTCTAATTGCAGATGTATTTACTTTGACATTCTTGACATAGATATGCAGAAACATTTTTTTTAGACTATGTCATTTTTAGAGTAACCAGATGGTTTTTAATGCTTTGCAAAAAGTAGAAGGTTCATTAAATAGCGGACAATTACCTAAAAAAATTTATGATCTTATATTGCACAGATATGAAATAGTCACTAAAGGAATTAAAAGGATAGAAAATGCAGCGAGGTTAAAATATCCTTATTATTATGTAGAGCCTAATCTCGTTATTTCAACGTCACAGGTGGAGTCTTCGCAATTTGGTGTATTCTTTGCAAGAACCATCCCCGTGGTAAGTAATAATAGGCGTTTGAATGTTGTTATTCAAATAACTGCTCCCTTAATTGCCTTCGGTCTGCTTGGAACTATTCATGCTATTTTAGCACATGAGTTTATACATTACCTTAATTTAGTTAGTAGGATTATGAGAATGGAGATAATATCGGACTCAATATCTGGTACCTTATTCGAAGAGAGATATGAGGATTTGTCTCGATTAATGGAGCCCAGATCAGTTTTCAAACCTGATCGTACTTTGATTGATCACATTGCAAAGAAATTTCCAGAGGGATTTAGTGATGTGCGGCTAGAAGCCAAAGTAGTTAGTGAATGGATGAATAGAGGACTTCCAACAATCAACGTCGCTGTTGATTCAAATATCATAAAAATACCCATTGAATTAATGGCTAACTTAGAGGTTGACGAACGGGTAAAACAAAGAATCATGGAATTTGAAAATAGAAAGCAGTTGACATAAGACGGTGAGATAAGAAGAAATTTAATCATTATGTCTAATATTTCCAGTGAATATTTAAAAATAATCGATAATTGCCTCAATAAGATAGCAAGGAACAACAAAATAGTTGGAGTCTGTCTGTATGGATCAAAAGTGGCTGGTTATAGCCGCCCTAATAGCGATTTTGATATCATCGTTGTACTTGAGAATTATTCTTTTATAGTTAAATATGTTTACTTAAAGGAATCAAAGATAGAAGTTTCCGCTCTCCTAGTAGACCGTCAATCTCTAGAAAAAGATGCTAGAACTGCATTTCTTGGAGAGTTTGTGGTAGGGAGACTATTGCACATATACGATGCCATCTTGAACCCAGATTTATTTAAGCGTATCGAGACTATTTATAAGAAGCGAGTAATTATAGAGGAAATATTTGATATAGTCCGATCAAACAATATTCTCTGCACAGAAATTTCTTTTCCTTTGGATTTTATTATGTTTTCAAAAATTAAAAGACGAGGCATACTGTATCCGAACGCCCTCTATAGTTATTACAAAATTTATAATTGCGAGAATGCCAGCAGGAATATTGATTTTGCACTTGATGGTTACCGAAGGGCATTGAATGAAATACTAAATGAAGACAAAGAACTACTGGACAAAAATCCTTCTGATAATTTGTTACATATATCTGAAAAACGTATTCTTATCAACAAAAATGGCAAGATTGATTCTTTGAAGTTAGGAAAAAAATTACAAGATTTCAGTTCTTATCTTGTCCATGTTTATGCTGGTCGTGTTACATTTCGCTATGCAGTAAAAGAAGCTCAATCGAAAATCAAGCGACAAAAAAAACATGAATTGAACTTGCCGCGGTTTATGTCATCCCCTAGAGAGTCATATTGGAAACTACCAGAAGGTGTATTGATTTTCAATAGTAGAAGGTGGCTTGATATAATTGCTAACAATGTCTCCTTTCAAAGATACTCTATTTCTGATAAACGTCGTTTAGGAAATGTGGATAGTAGAACTATTTGCTTTACATTAAAAAATCTTGATGATAACAGTCACAAGATGATAGTCGTAAAGCAATATGCAAAAACCAAGGGCGTAAAATGGGCTGCATTGAATGTATGGACTTCCCAGGTGAGAAGGTTTAAGGTAGATCCACTGTTCAGATTAGGGAATGAATATAAAGCGCTTCGATACATTCGTAACCTCGGACTAAATACACCCATTATTGAATCAGTTATTCTTGGAAAGAGGTTGCTGGTCACTGAATTTATAAAAGGCAATTCACTTGCAGATGTTATTCATTACTCATTGAATGAAGATGATGAATATAATAACATTGATTTGATCAAGGCGGCAGGTGAACAAATGGCTACAATACATAATGATAAATCAACTTTTGGCAATATTAAACCAAAAAATTTGATCATAAGAGGGAACTCACTTTACTTTACAGGTGTTGATCAATTTGGTTTTCGCTCGGGTGATCCTATTTGGGACGTAGTGCAGTTTATTTGTCGTGGACTTAAACAAACAACTAATTCTACCGTAGCAAGCAAAGTAGTAAGAGAATTCCTACTTGGTTATTCAAATGAAATGACTGTCGAATATATCAAAAAATTGTCACGATCAAAACGTTATATCGAATCATTCTACCCGTTATTAAGTCCAGCAGTTGCAAGATCAATAAAGAAAGAAATCAGAGCGTTCATCTGTTAGGGTTAATATTCTTTGAACTTTTCTTAGACTGCTCTCTATGTGAAAATTCTGTAAAACCGCACTTTCCACAAGTGTGCCTATCATTGTGTTCGGCCATAAATACTCCTTTTCCACATCTAGGGCAATCACGTTTACTTCTTGTGGTTTTGTCTTCCTCCACTTTATAAAATTTGTAAACTGCCACTTCTCCCTTTTGCACTTTCTTTTTATCAGCCATTGTCACCTTCTACCCCCTTTGGATCGCGATTTTGTTTCGGCTGCTGTTGCCTGTTTAGCCTTCAATCTGGTCGCTTTCTCTTCTTCTAAGAATTTTTTTCTGTCTTCCTTTGACATATTTCTCAATATTCTGTAAGTCGGAAGACTTTTCTTTACTTCCTCTTCATTGTTATAGATATACATTGTAGCATGAATATCTGACTTGCCAGTTTCACATTTCATGTTGATTGGAATAGTTAGGTTTCTGTCAACATTCAATTGCTTTGCTATAATATCTGCTGCGTCAACCCTTTTGATTTTACCCGCAGAGTTCCTCAGGAGAGTTTTTATTTCTCGTCTGTTTAAAAGAGCATTATTTCGTTCTTCTAAAATAACAGCTTCTAAAGACAATACTAAAAAAGGGCTTGTCTAACTCATATAAATATTTGCATACATGAACTCTTGCTTGTCTGTGTGTCTTTTTCTGTGTCTGTTTGTGTACCATGAATTGTTCTTCGCTATTAAAGTATCGAGCCCGGTGGGCTTCGATCCCACGATATCTGGCTTCGGAGGCTTATGCTATTTAATCAGCACCCTATCCTGACTGGGCTACGGGCCCTAGGATTCTTTCGTGTTAGAGTATTTAATCTTACAGATTATCCGTCTTTATAGAAAAATTCAATATTGATAAAATATTTCAATTATGTATGTAAAATACATATTATAATACATATTATAATATAGTTTTACAATAGTGTAGTAAAAATGTTGTTAGATTATTCCAAAAGTTATATATTCAATATTGATGATTCTATTAGCATGTATGCAAAGGTCTGCCAATTAGAGATACTTTCAAGTTATCTTACTGAGGTAACTGTGGGTGATATGCTTTCTGTCCAGTCACTGATCACAAATCCACTTGACTGGCATCATTTTTATGATAAGATTTCCACAATCAAGAAGGGAGATAAAACAGATTTTATTGTTGTTACAGATGAAGGAGAAAGAATAGCTGGTTCAGGAGAAGTCATTGATATGGAAAAATGGAGCAATCATGGGCATTTTGGTTTTAAGATAAAAATTAAAATCAAGAAACAAAAATCGTCAAGTGATAGACGAATAAGGCCAATTTATTCTAATGTGCAGCAAACACCTGTTCCAAAACAAGTCGCCGATAAAGAATTGGAAATACCCAATATTAGACAGCCATTAAGTGCATAAATTGAAAGACCCCCAAAGATATCCATAATATATATAATGATATTGAGGATTCTTGGCATTACTACTCTAAAGTCATTATAAGTATGATCGTAATGTTAGGTTAACGAGAAACCTTGTAATAAAGCATATCTATATTAGGATAGAAAACTAAAATTCTAATAACAGCAAGTTTCTCACCTCCTGATCTTGAAACAATTATCGAATGAAAAATATTTTGAGAAAAATTATGTTTATGATCTCAAAGCTTAGATTGTAGTAGCGGTCCTCTAGATTAGCTAGAAATGACACAGTTATGCGATCATATGCCCTTTTTTATATATAGAAGTATTTTAGGTAATTTGTATAATTTTTAGAGTCGCCATCTTAGCAACTTTGGCTTGCGAGATACCTCAGACATCTATTGTATAAAGGAAAAGCAGATTTGATGATGTACCATATAACATTTATATCCAAAATTAATTTTTCTCTAATAACTTGAAAACGGTAAAAGTCTTTGCTATAGATATTGACGGTACATTAACAGAAAATGGTGCTGGCATGATACATCTTCCAGCTATTGACAGTCTAAGATATCTTGAGAGACTTGGATATAAAGTAATATATGTTACGGGACGATCATCATTGGAGGCTTATATCCTTGCCGTCTTTGGTGGCACAACTAAGATAGCCGTTGGTGAAAATGGTGGTGCATTGACTTTATCTCCTCAGGAACATATACTTTTGGCTGACAAGGAAAAGTGTATGAAAGGTTATGAGATACTAAAGAAAAACATAGAAGGCGTAAAATTTAAACCTGTTTTTAATAGACTTACAGAAATT
>DATFPS010000030.1:0-2557 GCA_035264705.1 Nitrososphaeraceae archaeon
GATGAAAATAGCAATTATCTATATCTAAAAAGATAAAGAGAAGGAAGATAAAATTATCACATTTCTAAATTGTTATTTGGTGTCTCTAATTTCAGTCATCCACAAATTTTCTTTCTCTATAAAGGGATAAGACGGCTATTAAGTATGAAATGTGAAAGCCCCTCCCTTTCTTCTGAATATATTTGCCTTCTTTATTTGTAAATCAATCTTAAGACTACCATGTACATCTATTCCATTAGCTATATCATTTGCAAAACTGATCCAATTTATTCTTTAGTTAGAATGTTTTCGTTTGAAAATATACTCGTTATTCTACCCAGTCCAATCCTATAGAAGACTATTTTCAATTAAATACTCTATAAGATTTACATATAAAAACAACTAAAAAATAAGAATATATATTACTTCATAATATATATAAAAAAAGGCATCCGTACTCCGATATTGCACATCTTGTATAATAATTATTATTATCATCGGAGGCTAAAAAAGATTATTACATCGATTCTTCTTCATCAATAATCATACTAAGCATGTTTACAATCAATAATCCATTCATTTCTACTATCTCTGCTCAAGAGAGTAAAAGTAATACCCCTTTAATAGGGGTTAATTTACGCGGATACTATACAACAATGTCAGAGGAAAGAGACTTTAGAGGTTCTCTTCCAAAGAATTACTATGAAGATAGTTTCAGATTAATTTCTGAGGCAGGTATGAACCATGTACGTTACGTATTCTTTTGGGAAGCCTATATAAAACACCCAAATAAATTTATAAATGAGCTAATTACTGTTGCTCAGACTGCCGAGAAATATGGAATAAAAGTGCTCTACGATAACCATCAATTTCATACATCATCTTGGCTGAATTCCCAAAGTGGTAATGGTTTTCCATTATCCTTTTTTGAGCATAATAATTCTACCTATCCTTACAATAGTGGAGGAAGCCCTAAATACCAAACTGCAAAGATATGGTGGACAGACTGGTGGAATAGATCTGTAGAGGATGCTAGTGGAAGCGATGGTTGGACATTATTGGCTGACTTTTTGAAAAAAATAGTAACTACTGTAGATGATATCCAAGTACATTAGGCTATGAGATACTAAGTGAACCTCAAGTACATAATATAGATCAATGGGAAAAGGTAGGAAATTTTAATTCATTTATTACAAATGAATTGAGAACATTAACTCAAAAGACAATAGCATATAGTATGAATATACCAATAGAACTTGACACACCAAGAGGTGTAAATGCTGAGAATTTAGCAAAAATGGCACCAGCTGATAGAACCAATGTTGTATTCAAGATCACAGTATATGGTTTACCTCAACCTAATAATTATCAAGAAGATAAGCTTGACATTTTAATTAAATCCGCACAACTTGCTGGGGTTCCAATATATGTAGGCGAATGGAATAATGTGAAGCGAGAGAAAACCTTTAACAGCGAAGGAGAAGAAGTTTGGCAAATAAATAAAGGAGGTAGCAACATAACTCAAGACGAGACAAATCTTATTATTCAAATGTTCAATAAAATGGATGTATTTGGATCGGCTTATTGGAATTGGAACTTTAAACGTCATGGAGCACCAAACTTCAATCTTATCACTCTCAAAAATGGAAATATACAAACTACGCAATATTACCAACTACTCAAAAACGCAGTTTCTTCTAATTTTAACATAATCGAGTAATAATAATAACAATATAGAATGACAAGGAAGTGTCGATGAAATGTATTTGAGATCACCTCATACCTGAGCAAGGCCAACAAGTTTCAGTTGGCCAACTTGCCATTTTAGAAACATCCACAGATCAGCTACATATGTTGAGCTTATAGATCACATTCGAAACGCAGCAGGACCAAATAATCCAACAACCCTATTGCTAGTTTATGTAAATGTAAATGTAAATGATATAAAGCCTTTGCAAAATGCTACAGCAGCAGGTCAGTGATGATGAGGAGGAGAGTTAATGATTATTCATCAAATGGATATTCACATAAACAGAAGATTGTCAGCTTATTGAAGAAGGAGTAAATGAAACTAACCTTCAGATTAAGTTGGTTTTTAATATCCTACTGCTATCTTGGCAGACTGGAATCGTGTTAATAATGTAATAGATAAAGATAGTATCAACAACAACCTAAAAACATAGTAACAACATTTTATATTCATTAGATACTCTTCAAGTCGAATTAGCTCAAATCAGGAAGCAAATAATTTAATATTAACTAACAATATTAAATTATTAATTGCTGTTTTAAAGGTAGCACAGGCTTCATTTTCGCATCTTAACGTACTGATAAAAGTCAAAATTTGATTATTTCTTCTTCTTCTTCTTTTTAGAACGATTTCTTTGATTGATACTTTTATATGATTTATTTCAAAAAAAGAATCATCTAATATCATAGAAGTAAAATTCAAATTCTTTTTGCAAGCTGTATAAATGACTTAATTTGGTTAGAAAGATAGCTGTTATAATACCAGTGCTTGTTGCAGCTGTCACTATAGGATTACTTGGTCTTGTATTTATTCCACATGAAATTAAAA
>DATFPS010000031.1:0-2868 GCA_035264705.1 Nitrososphaeraceae archaeon
CATGATGGTATAGACGTGAGTTTGATTCCGGACACTGCTGTTGGACATATGATGTCTCGTGGTGTAATAAAGCGTGTAATAGTGGGTGCTGATCGAGTTTTACGTACAGGTCATGTTTTTAACAAGATAGGAACTTATCAGGTGGCAATAATGGCTAATATACATAAAATACCATTCTATGTAGCAGCTCCACTCTCTACATTTGATTTTGAGAGCAATCCAGATAATGTTATAATTGAAGAACGTCCTATGGAAGAAGTTATAAAGTTAGGGAAAAAGAGGATTGCACCAAAGGGAATCAGAATATTTAATCCTGCATTTGATATGACTCCACCCGAATTAATTGCTGGCATAATCACCGAAAAAGGGGTTTTAAGACCACCATTTGACAAGAGTCTTAAAGAATTATTAGGTTAGATGCTTTTAAAATATGTATAGATCTTTTATTTTTTAGCAAACTATATGCAATAAAGTGATTGTTGAAGGGATGTATATACATTCAAATATATATTTAACAAATAATCCGTTATCCACTATAGTAATACAAGATATCTACGGAAGGCGAGATTTTGACATCGTATCTTTGGAGATCTTATCTGTGCAAAGAGAATATTATATCTCCATTGACTATCTCGGTAATATGTTACCTTTTTTTTCAGTTATAAATTAAAATCCTTCATTCATACAAGCAATGTCTAATAATGTGAAACTTTAAATTTTCATCGGTTCCATATCTTATTTTAGTCATTTGAGTGAAAATCGAAAACAAAGAAAAATCCAAGAAAAAAAATCTGCAGTAGAGGAAGACGAAATTTTGCTATCTGAAAAATGGCTTGTGGCATTCATTGATCCTAATTCGAAGAAAAATATACGACCTTTTGTATTTGTTAGGCAATTTTATGCACCTGGCTATTATGAAGCATATGATACCGTTATGACATATGCAGAGAAATCACAGATTAGCATTTTATGGTTCAAGCAAAAACATAACTGTGGATATCCATACCTAAATCGCAATTATCCAATGCTAGAATCCTTTTGTATTTATTGTAATAAAAAATTTAATCATATTGATCCTATACCATGTACAAATGAGAATTGCCATGCAGAATTTTGTTCGAAGATGTGTATGGCAGATCATTATAAAATAAGGCATAAAGGCAATTGAAGTTTCAATATGCTATTTCTAATAGGTTTCTAACTGGTACGTGTTTATACATTGATGATGGGGAAGTGCATCATTATCCTAATTATAAAAATTTTTCTTTTATCCTGATTGGCATCACTACAAGATATCGATATTAAAACAATAATGCCTCATTTCAATATATCATCTTCTTTAGATCCAAAGTTACCATGCGTATACGTTTTGGATCGGCTCTAAATTGATCTATGCACCTAGATGAATATTCTGGAGGAGTGCCCTCTCTAGAGGTTATTCTCTTAAAACCCATAGATTGAAAAGTAGACTTGAGCCATTCAATCCATTTATTATATACTTGATCTGATACCTCTTGCAAAAGATCGTCAGTTATTTCAGTAACTAATTCCAATGTACCATAATTTTTCAACTTCTCATATACAATTTTGTATAGATATTTCCATTTGTGCTCTTTGAGCTGATCAATATATTTAGAGTCTGGTAATACAGAAATAACACGATAAAGCGAATTATCGGAAAAAGCAGGAAGGATATCTTCAAACGAACCATTCAACAATTTGACATTGACGCATTTAATTTGTGATATGGCCTGTTCATATTGAGATTTATCTACTTCGATCCCTATATAGAAAGAATTGTTATCATGATCATTCTCAGATATAGTCTTCAAAAGGCGTCCATCGCCCATACCCAATTCAACAATAACTTTTGGAGAATTTGCCATATCTTAATCAAATTTCATAATAACTAACTGTAAAAGAAAAATAGATAGATCAGGCTTTTAGTAAATCTGCCTCAAGAAGCTGTTGGACTAGTTGTACAACCTCTTGTTCAACTTGCTGTCTTGGCATTTCAAGCTTGGTAGAAAAATGGTCTGTTAGTTGGTTGATTGTTCTTGTGCCATCACATGAATCCCAGAAGTTAACAATCGCTTCATTTACCATGAAACCCTGGCCTTTGGCATTTGTAAGAATTAACGAGCCATCCTCCTGCTTAAAAAACTTGCCTTCCCTTAAGGGTTGAGATTTTTCATAATCTATTTGGAATCGAAGCTTTGGTTTGCCAAATCCCAATTTCTCCCGTGCAGCAGGATCCATCTTTTCGATGCTCCATGGAGGGTCCCAGACAATCTCTACATTAATATTGCCAACTCCATCAATCTTGCTAACATATCTTTTCACATCGCTGACAAGGGTATCATGAAGTGGACAACCGCGCGTTGTCATCGTCATTTTAATATCAACATTATTTTTAGGCTTAACATCAACACCATAGACAAGTCCAAGATCTACCACATTTACGGGGATCTCTGGATCCATACATTTTCTTAGTGCAGAATATACTTGATCTTCAGTAACGTTTTGCGCTGACATGACTTTAATTAAATACTAACTCGATAAATACTTTATCAACAATCTTCTAACAATATACCAAATACAGTAATAAAGTGGCTTTATAATGTAAAACTATAATATATAACGACTGGTTTTCTTTTTCGTGTCCTCTACTCCAAGTTCTATAAACAATTGATATAGTTCAACACATATTTTGCATGTCGGATATTAATACGTCATGTGAAGAGGTTATACTCACCCACAATTATTTTCTATCATAAAGGCTAGTCAACTAATAACGTCACTATAGAGTTATAGACCTGACCTTCAGAGCATATCCTCTTGTTATTTTATTTCTGAAACCCATACATA
>DATFPS010000032.1:0-2765 GCA_035264705.1 Nitrososphaeraceae archaeon
AGTAAAAGAAATAAACAAAATGTTAAAGAAGTGTTAACGAAGTAAGAATACATCCTGTGTGCGCATGAGAAAGATAAATACTTGTATTAACGGTCCACAAACTAAGAGTGGATTACATACATAGTGTGTTGCATCCCACCAAATCAGTGCCAATTGTCCCTTTATTACCACCGAGCTTCGATTATGTTGTTACATTTGCTATCTAGAACAAAAAGAAACAAGAAAAACTAGGAATAACACAAAGCCCATTATATTCATTCATATATGCATTAAAGCTTCTGAAGCCAGAAAACAATATACAAAGAGGTTAAAGATGTTCGCCTACAGAGGAAGTTGACTGGATAGGTCTAGGTTTTGTCTTCTAGTGAAGGTATCACTATCGATCGTCTATATTACCTCACCGATCTTCTGTTATTTTGAGTACGAAATATCCTTTGGTGGAGATAGTGGAGGTTTTTATCTATTCTAGAATAAGGCCTGTTAACTATGACAGAATAGAGATTCATTTTAGTGCCTGCTTGAAAGTTGCTTCAGATAAAGCACAGATAACATTAAAATTCGATTACCTACATCATATAGTTATAGCCTATGCTTAGAAATCCCATAAATGGTAATAGTAATGAAGTTCTAAAACAATTAAGACAGGCGGAATATGGTGCTCACTATATTATTGTGTATCATGACATGATGACTCTAAGACAGATTTATGCAGGCTATATTAGAACTCAACTTGAAGATAACAATGAGCTTGTTCTAATCCTTCCATATTATGAAACTACTGAGACGGTCAGAAGTATATTGTCAGAGAATCATAGTAGTAACGAAGGCAGTGTCTTTGATGTAAGTAAATATGAAAAAGAGGGCTCTCTTATGATCATAGATTCTGCAGAAGCATATTTTACTTCAGATACCGATTTCATGTCATTTATAGAAAAGTTAACAAAACAGGCTCAAATCTCTGGTAAAAACGGAATATCTGTAATAGCTGACTTAGCCTCATTCTCTTACTTTAATCGAATTGATAAACTCATAAAATATGAAATGTCATTACCAACAAAATATGACGATAATATGAAATTGAAAGGATTTTGTTTTTATCATCAGGAAGACTTTGATCGAAGACTTTCAGAAGAAGAGAAGCAAAAGTTACTTGAACATCATGACAAGGCGCTAATAGAAGTAGTTAATTGAGACTCGAGAAAGATGTGAATGAAATATTATTATCATATGTATAAAGTGCCGCTTTGCTTTATGTTTCTCATATATCGCTTTGTTCACTCAACATTCTATTGAACAAGACTCTACTTTTTTTAGATAAAGACTTCCACAAAATCTATCCCATAATTTAATTTCTTTAGTAGGATGTATCATAACTTGCAAAAACTTATATATTATCTATAAAATGTCTGTTATTCTATAACGATCATTTAACTAAAAACTAAAACCCTAAAAACGAAGCAACCAAAAAGAGAAAAACTTTGATTAGTATTTGAGAAATATAACTATTTAAAAGTATTTTGAATAATACTAATTATTAGTTTGACATCATCGGCATTTGTCTTGATTGATTGTGATTTTCCTTTTTCAGCAAACATCATTGAGGAATTGAAAAAGATACCAGAGATAGCAGAATTCTATAGAGTTCAAAGTATTTATGATATGATTGCAAAAGTTAATGCGGATTCTGAAGACCAATTACATGAGATTGTTATAAGAAAAGTAAGAAAAATAGAAGGAATTAAAAATACTTTAACCATGATTATAGAATCCAAAGGTCAAAAAAGAGGAAGAGACAAAGAGAGTACGCAATAGTTACTCTCAATTTTTTTATCATTACATAGCAATAGCAATTTCAAATAATAACACCTTTATCTAAGAAGCATCTCTAAATGAAAGCATCTAATATTCTTTACAACTAGATCGCCACCCATGATAATAATATGGTATATGTAGCTGTTCTAAAATCCATTGAAGTGTTTCTATATCAGTCCATAGACTGTTTGTATTAGCTTCACTATGTGACTTGTGTATTTTGTGTTTTTATTGGTAACGTTATATTGAATTATTTTATTTATTGTTCTGTTGAAATCATAGAAAAAATACACAAACAAGATCAGTCGGTTGACAGAACAAAAAGATTTTGTCATATAGTGTATTGTATATAACATTAGGAAAGGATAATTTAACTGACTGTAGTAGATATCTTTGTAATTTTTAATATTAAATCATTATTTCTTCCAAAGATATCATTCGGGTCTGTATCGTACCAGAGTCGAAAGCCCACATAGAAATATTGAAACCTTATCAGATTCATGAATGGAGACTTCAATGTATTTTCCTTTTTTTTATTCGGTTCGCAGCAAGAGAACTATTTCCCATTAAATTAAGAACATCCATATGGTAGCTGGTATACCCTGCATTCACTAGATTCCCTAACTCAAAGTCACAATTTTTTATAATTGACAGGACAAAAACAATAACAATCATGAAATTGTTGGAACAATTCTCTAGATACTTTACAAAATGATGTAGTGAATAATAGAGAAATGGAGTATAAACTATTTAGAAGCTAGAAGCTCAAGAATGAGTTGATCGAAAAACAAGATAGAAGTATGCCAAATAACCTTATTATTGACAAATTCCATAAAACATCATGGGTGCTGTATTTAGAGCAAAGGACTTGCAAAGAGATAACAAGAAGATCCTAGAAAATGCAATAAAGGACCTCAGTCCGGATACTAAAGATAATAATAATATCATTAAAT
>DATFPS010000033.1:0-9116 GCA_035264705.1 Nitrososphaeraceae archaeon
TGAATCAATTGCCTTAAGTCTCCAGTAATTATTGACTGCTCTTTCAACTATTGTTTGAGCATCATAGATCACTTTACCAAATGCGGTCAAAGAATGCTTTCCTTTCTTTCTCTTTACCAATCCAGCTTTTGTCATCCTAGATAATCTTGAATAGTACTGTTTACGAGTAAGATTTGTTTTAGTTCTAAGACCATCACTATCTTCGTTGTTCGCCGCAATGAATCTAAACAGTTCTAAAGATTCTTTATCAGAGATAGCGGTAAGTACCTTATCCGCTGTCTGCTGTAGAATTGCCATCCTCTTTGTTTTTGGGTATTCTATCATCATTATTATATTTTCATTTCCAAAACTTAGTAATTTTATTCATTTTGTGAATATTCTTAGAAAAATATAAAGTTAATTATCCTCTGATAGATATGGATATAGTTAGTTTTATTGTTAGGAGTTTAGGACAAAGAGATGGATTATAATAGTAGAAACTAATATTTTTTGGTTTAATGTGCGTTATCTCTCATCTTGGGTATAATCTTTTTTCAATTTTGCTTTAATTGTTGTTGCATGAATTAGTTTTGGGAAGGCGTCTTTTAATCTTGACACACAATATGATGTATATATGTGATAATGATATGCTGCCATTACTAAGATAAACTTTAACTTTAATTATTATAGTGGTAAAATATTAATCCGCATTTCTCTGTATTAGCCTTCGGTGACTTATTGTGTCTCATCATCGATTTGATGAGAGAATTGTAAAGAGATGATCTATATAAGAAACATTATTTAAACAAGTAATATATTTCCTTCTCATCTAGTTTCTCTATGAAAAATAGTCAACGATATTTGTGCTATGTTTTTTTATCTGCTTGAAATTCACTATCTAGTATATATAATTAATTTGTCTTTAAAGCTTATAGTTGCGTCCATCTATACGTAACTGCTTAGATACATAGGCCTTTCAATTTCATATGAATAAAATATTCTATTATTGCTTAATTTATTTTGAAAGTCGATATCATACACATACACACAAGCAATCTTTCTCTTGGTGGTCGTATAAAAGATGCGACCCTATATAGTATGTACTCCATCGTCGGAGCTAATTCGTTTCTATAAATTAGATTAAATTAAATAAAAGATTGTCTATATTTTGAATATCTTTATATTTCAAAGATCGATCCACACTAATACAGCAAATCTGCAACCTATTCTATACTGATATAAATTCTTTGGTTAATGACTGCAAATACTTATCGCAATCTATTATTAGTTCTAAGGCCGGATAATCAACTACCACAGAACATTCTCCTGCGTATTTCATCTGATATTGTTCATTAGGCAGATATATTTGGATTAGGACAATCAGAGGTAGTTAAAAAATATAAAAAAAGTAAAAAGACTAATTTATACTCTCTAACGCATAATAATAATACAATAATATACGATTCATATAGTCTTACGTAATTTATGCAAAATTGCTGCGCGTAGATCTGAATTCACAGAAGATAGTTCTATCCTATATATCTGCTTGTCTTTCTGTGGTTAAAATTCTAGATTGGTAATATTAAATGAAAATATATATATAAAACATTGATGAGTATCTTACCTGCTAAATGTTAGCAATGCCACCATTAGAGAAGGAATCATTTGAAAGTACTGTAAAGTTATTAAATGTTTTATCTAAAAAAAAGAATTTAATGTTATTTATGTCTGCTAAAAGTGGCTTGTTGGCTGACTCATCGTCACCTAATAACGCAGGACTTTCTAAAAAAATATATTATACATGCTTAAAACAACTTATCAATTCTGGACTTGTCATAAAAACTGGAGGAAAATATATTCATACTTCATTGGGATCCGTCATTTATGAAGCGCATATCTTAAAATTGACTGAACAGATGAGAAATTTAAAACACTTACGGATGATCGATACTTTAAAGCATAGCGGTGGTTTTTCTGATACTGACATTGAGAAATTCATGAATAAGCTAACTGGTGTTCGCACATCTACTCCTGATATTCCAGCAAAAATTGAAATGGTATGGACATATGAGGACATGGTATCTGCAATAGTTGAACGCACCGAATTCTGCAGGAATGAGATTTTGCTTGCATCCAGATACTTTAATGAAATAATAATTAACAGTATCCTCCGCAAGGCGAGATTAGGGCTCGATGTAAAAGTTATCTCTGAAAAATCCCTAGTCACAGAATTCTTTGAACAAAATAATCATATGATATTAAATGACAAAAATTCACTAGAACGCTCAAATGTTGTAGGAAATCCTTGGTATCCCGGCAAGATAGACAGACAGGTAGGAAAGGTGCCATTTAGCATTATAATCTTTGATCGTAAGGAAGTAGGGATTGAATTCATCGATGCAAATGAACCAAAGATCTTTAAAAGTGCTATTTTCATAAGAGATGAACAAACATCTAAACTAATGATGGAGTATTTCCAAAAAATGTGGACTACTAATCCTGAAGATACGACCATAACAGCAACAACACCTGAAAGCACTGTAAGCAGCAGATATATCCAGCGAACTGAACTCTAAATTAATTACAGGAATGCCAAAAGCATCGATATTTGCATCATAACATTAAGATGTCTCATTTTAGGTCGCATTAATTTTATTGCGGAACTATCATTTAATCTGCTACTTATACGTAAAATCAATATAGTTATTACTAAACAATTACTAATGATAGCGTACACTCCTAACATATTCATATCTAAGGTGTCATAAGCGATCCCTGTCATAGTCATTATTATGCATGGCACAGAGAACATTATTAGTAAAGTTGCCTTCATTCCAATAACGATTGGAAATGTACGTCTACCCACCGCCCTGTCGCCTTTTACATCTCCAATATCTCCCAGAGGAGATAAAATGAAGTAAAAGATAAAAAAAGACAATGAAGTATATAATATTGGCACAGACGTATTTAGAACAGCAGCTCCGCCTAATAGCGATAATAAAGCTGCACCGCCGGCTGTAACGACCGTTTTTAAGGGAAATTTATCTTTTAATTTGAATTGCGGATGTGAATAGACAATACCTAATATAGTGAAGAGGCCTGAGATACATAAGGTATAATAGTTAATGAACGCAGTCAAGGACAAACCGATACCAAACATAATACACACTACGGTAAGAAGCTGCGGCTTGGTCGTTTTTCCTGTAACCGATGGTCTGTTTATTTTATTTATTTTATCTACCTCAAAATCAGTCAAATCATTATAGACATATGTTGCAAGCCCGAGGAAATAGCTTCCTATGACAGTACATATAACTAGAAGCGGATCGATGTTTCCTTGTGCTCCCAGAATTACTGTGATAAAGGTCGCGACGGGAAAGCAATAGATTGGAGCGGTGCGTGTTTTTATATAATTTGCAAAAATCCGGAAAAGCTTGTTGATGTTATTAAAATGGTCCTGTTTATGATTTTCTATGCCAACCCTCTCAACATCCATAATTCTCCTTTTAGCTTCACTAATCATGATTTGTTACCCCCTTTTGGGATATTTATGAAATATTCCAGAGTTATCATCTTTATGCTCACATAAAGCGATACATTTAGTGATTTTTGAAAGTTTGGTTTACTGTTTTGGATAATATTTTCAAGAGATGACCTTATTCTGATAATATATATCAAAAGTCATTTAGAATTACGCTTGAATATATAAATTATATAGGGGTAAAAGATTCTCTAAAGAATCATAGTATTGATGAAGACCCATTTTAGATGATGAGAGATTTCGGCTTGGAAATTGTAAAACTAGTCAATAGTATCGTTGTGAAAGTGTTTTGTGTATCATTACTTGTCATATGCAAGTTCTGATATAGTTTGACTTTCCTGACTAACACAGAACTCGCTTAGATACGTGTAAGGTTTAACATCCTCTAATTATGGGTAAGAATTTTTAATATTTTGTATATTATTAGGCATAGCGAATCGATTAAATGCAAGACTGGTTAGAGGTCCTATAAGGTATTACAATCTGTGAACGCAAGAGACTATATTGAAGTATCCAAGCCAAGAATAGTGATAGTTCTAGTAATCACAGCCGTAACATCTATGCTTGCAGCTACTAGATTTGATGATACACCAACTGTCGCATGGGACGTTAGTTTGTGGAAACTGGGATTTCTTACTTTAGCAGGTGCTCTAGCATCTATGGGATCAAGTGCTCTGAACCACTATTATGATAGAGACATAGACAAAATGATGAACAGAACAGCACAAAGACCGATTCCCTCTGGCAAATTATTAGCAAAGAATGTATTCATCTATGGCCTAGCCTTGAGCATTATTTCAGTTCTCATTGCATGGTTTACTTTGAATCCTGTTGCCACCGGCATGATTGCTCTTGGTATCTTTTTCTATGTCATAATCTACACTGCATGGCTAAAGCGCAATAATGCGTCTAACATTATTATTGGCGGTTTTGCGGGTAGTGCTGCATCAATGGCTGGATGGGCAAGTGCAACAGGATCAATAGATCTACTTGGATTTTTGGTTGGCTGGCTTGTTTTTATGTGGACGCCTCCACATTTCTGGTGTTTAGCAATTAAAATAAGGGAAGATTATGCAAGTGTTCGAGTACCGATGCTACCAGTATTAATTGGCAACGAGAAAACTGCGAACTATATTCTTATAAATACCGCAATTCTATTGCCATATTCTATCGCAATTTACTTCTTTGGAATGGGACTCTTGTACACAGCCATTGCAGCCATTTCAGGGTCAATTATGTTATTTTATCACTATAAATTAACAAGAGACCCAACACCAAAGTTCGCTTGGAAGGCCTATAAAGTTACGGCACCATATTTAGTTATAATATTTGTTGCATTATCTTTAGATGCGCTTTTTTATTATAGAATTTGATATTAGATATGTTATTATTGCTTTTAGTATTCTTACGATTTTATCTCAAGATATTATTGTTAACTGGTGGTATTAGGATCTGCTACGGCTTCAATTCGTCGTTTATCTTTGGTGATCCAAGATACGCGTATCAATCCATATATTTCTAGGTCTAATAGTGTCTTATTCAAATTCGGTTCATTCAATGAAACGTTCTCTTTAGTTAACGCATTTGTTAGATCAGAATCAGTCATGTTTCCTGCCTGTTTTATTTTCTCATAAATTAAGTTACGTAAAGGATATCTCATACCTTTCAATGACCATGAAGCATTATGATCATTTTAAGACTATCGATTATAAGGAAACTAAATCAATATAATATATATATAATGAATATGCATATAATATATATGTATATATATGTATATATACATTTATACAAATGACAATCACTTAGCAGTAGAAGAAGGATTATTACAAAACAGCTTATACATATATGACATGGCAATTGTCTTCTGTAAGCATTCTTGCTTTTACACAAAAAATCAGATTTATAATATTATTATCTCCTGATGTAAATATCCATCGTTTAAAGTAATCTCAAATGTTGTAGGCATTACGATATACACCTGCTGCCTGAACAATTACTCGAACAAAATCTTCCTTTATTTTCAGCTTGTCTATCTTCAAACTTCC
Organism: Nitrososphaeraceae archaeon; assembly: GCA_035264705.1. GTDB lineage: Archaea > Thermoproteota > Nitrososphaeria > Nitrososphaerales > Nitrososphaeraceae > JAJNBK01. Next base: position 5,569 of record DATFPS010000033.1, read on the forward strand.
TTATTGTCTTATCCCTTTAGGCATTCTTTATGTTGTTTCAATCTGCCACCATTTTGCAATTCTTCTTCTTTAGATTTCCCTTTAGCAAAAGTGTATTTTGTTATTTTTACTATACTAGAAAGGATTAATTATCTCAAATTTCTCTGAATTAATCATATACTTATGACTGATTGGGATTTGTTGACTCCTGGGATAGGACTAACTTCGATAGGAATTGTCGGAGTTGGAATTGCCCTCTCTGGAATTGCCAAGACATTTCTAGATGGAATGCATGCCGTTTCATTGCTAACGATGTTTATTGGCATGATCTTCCTTGCGTCAGGTTTGTTTAAAGATGGTTTTCCAACCTCAGATAGAGCTAAGTCAGCTACCTTCATTACACTTGGTCTTTTAGTAACTTTTGGATTTACAGCAGCCGTGACTACCGGTACACAGACTCCGAGTATCTTCGCATATATAGGCATGATGTTGCTAATTGCGATTCCTGCCACAGTTCTTACTGTAGCATCTTATAAGAGGACTCCATATATCAAAGCACTTGCGGTGATATTCATAGGAGCTGCAGTAGTAGGAGGTTCTACATTGTTTGCATTTGGATTAGTTACACCAAAAACTTCATCTGTAGTAGAGGAGGGAGGCGTAGGAGGAGGAGGAGGCGGAGAAACAGCCGGCGATAATGATAATACTAATCAACAACAGGGACAACAACAGCAGCAACAGCAACAAACTACACCGCCTGTAGAATTAACAAAGGTAGCAATATTGCCTGGTGCCTCTGCTGAAGGAAATCCAGATTATGATCCAGAAAATCTAAACGTATCACCGGGGGTAGGAATACAGTGGATAAACAATGATAACAGTCCACATACTGTCACCAGTTTAAAAGATGATGGGAAATCATTTGATTCTTCTATTATATTACCTAATGGAAATTATACACTTGATACCTCCACGTTAGATCAATCGGAATATGAATATTTCTGCACCATACATCCTTATATGAAAGCCAAATTTATAATGAGCACAGATGCCGCTGCTCCTGCTGCTTCGGGACCAACTAGTCAGAATAATACTGGAACTGGAAATATTTCTACTACAGCTACTGCTAGATCGAAACCACAGGCTCCTGCTAATGAAAGTAATGACAATACTATAGGAAATATTTCAAATGGAAATAATAGTGCTGGGGGTATCATTAATACCGCTAAAAATAATTCTTCAAGTGAACCAGAGGTGTCTGGTGCAAATGGCACTTCAGTCACCAATATGAGTGCGGGTACACCTACTTCCTCTATTTCAACAATTTCCATAGTTTCTGGGTCCTCTCTGCCCTCTAATGGAGAATTTTTTGTTCCAAAGACAGTAGAGACGACTGTAGGAAGCATGGTTAATTGGAAGAACGAAGACTTTGGTCCTCATACAGTTACTTCGAGAGATATGACTACAGGAAAGACTGGAGTCTTTGACTCAAATATTATGCAAAAAGGATCTATGTTCTCATTCTTATTTGATAAGGTTGGTGAATATGATTACTTCTGCAGTCTACATCCCTTTATGACGGGTAGGATTATTGTAAACTGAAAAAAAGAGGAGAGAGTGCGCGCGCGGTTATGATAAACTAGTATACAGAAATGGACAGTCAAATCCAATCTTTTATTCTTACTCAATTTCAACTTGAACGCTTAGCTTCGTTAGCAAGGGATTCATTACCCAATGAATCTTGTGCGCTTTTACTAGGCAATAATACTAACAAGGATAATGAAATTCAGCTTATAGAGACACTTTCAATGAAAAATTCCGATGCATCACCTACAACAAGATTTAGAATAGACTCTCAAGAATTAATTAATGGGTATCTAAGAGCAGAAAAGATGGGTTTGAACGTAGTTGGAATATTTCATTCACATCCAGCTCCACCAATCCCATCGTCGACAGATAAAATTTTTATGGAAATTAATCCTGTAGTATGGTTAATCTATTCAACGCTTACTAACGAGTCAAGAGCATATATTTTTGAACAAAAAAAGGTACGAGAACTTCGATTAAGAGTGATTAAGGAGTAAGGCGTTCTGTATCACGAGGGTACAGAACTACGTCCCTAACATTTTGTGAATTAGTCATTACCATCATAAGTCTGTCAAAACCAAGTCCCCAACCAGAATGTGGCGGCATTCCCCAATCAAATGCCTTGAGATGTTCCACGAAGTTTTCGGGGTTCAATCCTTGCTCCGTTAATCTTGCTCTCAATTTAGAAGGATCATGCTGTCGTCTTCCTCCTGAAACAAGCTCTAGATATCCGTATTGCAAGTCAAAGGACTTTGAAAGTCTCATATTATCTTCTTTTTCATGAATATAAAAAGGCTTTAATTTCAGAGGCCAATCTGTGATAAAATAAAAACCTTGATGTTTTTTTCCAAGCTTTCGGAGGGAAGCATCTGACAAGTCATTGCCGAACTCTATCTTTTCATCTTCCTCAGCAAGTTCTTCTAGGCATTGTTCATACGTCAATCTATCTATCTTATGCTCAGGAAGAGGTCTCATATTAATTCCACCAAGTGCTTTGATCTCTGCTTGGCAATTCTTCACAAGTTCTGAAAAAAGATTGCGCAGGACTTCTTCAACAATGTCCATAACGTCTTCATAGTCCATAAATGCAGCTTCAATATCTACACTTGTAAATTCAGAGAGATGTCTCACGGTATGTGAGTTCTCGGCCCTAAAGTATGGACCAATTTCAAAGACTTTATCAAGAGCCAAAGATAATTGTTCTTTATATAGCTGAGGGCTCTGAGCTAGGTACGCCTTAGTTTTGAAATATGCAAGACTAAACAAATTTGCGCCTCCTTCACTTGCACTTCCTATAATTTTTGGAGTAGTGACTTCAACAAAGCCTTTTGATCGCAAAGTTTCTCTGATATTATAGAGTGCTTCTGACCTTAGGCGAAAAATGGCAGATATTTTGGGATTCCTTAGATCCAGTGCCCTGCAATCTAAGCGTTTGTCAAGAGCAGATTCCACTCTACCTGTGGGATCTATTGGCAAAGTCTGAACTGCTTTAGTAAGAACCTTCAACTCCTCTACCTTTAATTCAACTTGAAAGTCTTTTGCTTTGGTGTTTTGTACCAGACCTGATATGATCACAGCGCTCTGCCTTGGTGTATTTCTTGCCAGAAGCAAATTTTCACCTGTAACTATTGCTTGGGCTGCACCAGAACTATCTCTGATAATTAAAAATGCAAGTTTACCGATATCGCGGATGTCTTCTATCCAACCAGCTATCTTTACTTTATGGTCAACCAGACTCTGATTCAGGTCATTTGTAAAATGAGATCTATGAACGTCTGCTGCTGTTGTCGTCGTCGTCATAATTATGCTCCTCTTTATTTTCTGTTTCTAGTCGGCTCCAACTCTACAAGTAGCTCTAAATTCCTTACTCTTTTAGTTATTTTCTGTATTCTTTCTATATTGATATGTGATTCTCGTGTATCTTGTAAAGCTACTATTACCTTGGTCAACTTGATTCCATCAGGAAGCCAAATAAGGTTGAT
>DATFPS010000034.1:0-2684 GCA_035264705.1 Nitrososphaeraceae archaeon
ATATCATTTTGCAAGTATTAGGGAATTTCTTGTGATTCGTTAATTAATTGATTGGTAGGCTGAATGCAAAGGTTGCACCTTTTCCATCTGAGTTATTTTCAGCCCATATTTTTCCACCATGCGCTTCTACAATACTTTTGCAAATGAATAATCCTAATCCCAGACCGCTACCTTCAAAGGATTTTGTAGCATACTTTGAAAATAATATAGGTAAAATTTCAGGGTTGATACCTTCTCCAGTATCCTTAACGCTAATGATAACATGTTGATTATCTTCTTTCCTTTCTATATTGATTGATATACTTCCTTCTTTAGTAAATTTAATAGCATTATTTAATAGATTAGAGATAACTTGGATCATCCTTCCTTTATCTGCTTCTACTGAAATAATATCACCTTTAACATCATTAACATCATATAGTAGTTTTACTTTCAAATTGTCAATTCGGTCTTTGACATCTTGTATGACATTTAATATTATACCATTTAATTCGAACAGCTCATTGTTTAGTTTTAGTGATCGGCTTTCAATTCTTGCAACATCTAATATATCTTCTGTAAGTCGTTGCAGTCTTTTTGCATTTCTGATTATGATATCAAGTAACACAAGCTGTTCATCATTTTTTATTTTGGAGCGAAGAACTCTAGATATGCCAAGTATAGGCTGGATAGGTGTTCGTAATTCATGTGATGCCACATTGATAAATTCATTCATTATTTTGTCGTGTATTTTTAACTGTTCATTTGCTTCTTTAACTTGTAGATATAATTCAGATTGTATCCAAAGGTTTTCAAATATAGCAACAAAAGATAGAACTCCTGATTTGCTATTAGAATATATTGATAATCCTATTGCTCTGTCGAAAGTCTCTTTTGAATCATCCTTTAATTCCATTACTAATGAGACTTTTCTATCGACTACTAAAAAAGTGGCTTTACTCCCTGCAGATTGTTCGATGAATCGAACATCAATATTGTTTTGATGACATTGTTGTTTTAAATCTTGTACTGTCTGTTCAGTTGATTTGTGGATAGGCATCAAGATCCTAACTTTTAGTTTATTGTACTGCTCTTTTGTTACTACTTCTGTTAACCATTGTATTACTCCTATTTTCTCTTGGCGAATGAAAGCATTAATAGTGGGAAATATCAGCAGTATTTCTTCTACAGCATCTTTCACAATATTCATATAAAGATCCTTTGCCTTAGATGAATTTTGAATGACTTCGATAATATCTGGTGTAATTCCTTCTTCGATTTCTCTAATTTTCTGTTCTGCTGGAATGGATTTGCCCCATAAAGTATCAAACATATATTGTTGATGTTCTACAATTTCTTTGACATTACTATGGATAAGATGTGGAATTGCTTTTGCTTCTTGCAGAACTGCAGTAGCAACATATTCTTTTTCACTTACCGCCATTCCACCTTTGACTCCATCTAAATGGCGAACCTCTGCGATTTTCATGAGTTCTTTACAATAAGATATGTTCTCTTTGGTAATTTCAGTAGAATATCTTATTCTAACACCCCTTTCTTTAAGGTCAACGGTTCCTCTCTTTATTGGTTCAACTCCCATCGATACTGATGGCCCTGTAGAATTTGTACAAATATTCCATGTACTTTTTGCATTAGAGAAAGCTTGCAAAAGTGTATCTGTTGTCTTATCTTCTCCATACAATACCTCTGTTCTTTCAGCAGCGGCAGCAGTAATAGTTACTCCTCCTTCTTCTCCTTCTCTTGCTCTTAGTTCTATTTCTTCTTTCCCAGTATCATTTACTGTTATTATTGTTCTATCGTTGGAATCAATATTATTTGTTTTGCTATCTTTGGGATGCAAGAATAGGTTAGCGTTGTTATTCTTTTCTTCTTTAATACCGTTATTTCTTATTATGGTTGGGATTTATCATCAACTTACCTACCATTACTATAGTATACATCTATAATCCCCGTGTATCATATACTGGTCACATACTTAAACGCATATGTTTTTGTTCTGAAGACGATAAAAGAACCCGGTAAGAAGAAGCTCTTCGGTCGTAAGAACCAACAGTTTATTTGTCACTAGGAATTTATAATGGCAACAATATAGTTATACTTGATATTTATTTTATCGTTAATCATTGTCAAATTGTGTTACAATGATATTATAGAATTGAAGAATCATTTTTACTCAATCTTGTTCTTCTTCTTCCTTACTAACGAATGCTCATATGACTCTATTGTCAAAAATAGTTGTACATAACGCGGCTTTCTGTAGCAGGTGACTTGATAGCACTAACAAAGTTAAGACAAGCTTGACCTGTTAGAATAATAAATTTTTTGATGTTGTTGTTGTTCTTTTCCTTAGCAGTAGTAGTAATAGAATATTCTTTGTTTCTCTCCTCCTCCTCCTTCTTCTTCTCCGCTCGTATCATATTAATGTGTGAATATCTAATAAGAGAGTATTATTTATCAGATCTATACTTCTATAAATAAAAGCACTTCTGTAGGAAATTTATTATAAAATCACAGATTAACCTACTCTTTTCATCTTTGAACCGCATCTAGGGCAAGCTGCATCGTTATGCTTTGTTCCGCAAGCCATACAGTAATAGTTTATTGAATTATTGCTACCAAACATCGTAGCACCGCTCATACCCATTTTTCTCATCGCTCTTTTTCTCATATAGAAACTCAGAAAA
>DATFPS010000035.1:0-2073 GCA_035264705.1 Nitrososphaeraceae archaeon
AATTAGTATCCTTTTTATCCTATCAAGTTATTCTTAAAATGTGGAAGAAGGAGGGGTAGAGAAGGACCAAAATCATATAGTATGTGACTATTGTGGTAAAGAGTTCGACAGTACCGATAAATTTAGGATACATATTGATCAGATGCACAGTAGCAGTGATTCATTTCACTAAATTAAATTAGTTTGATATTATCGTATTATAAGGAAAGATTGTTAGTATTTAATGACAGTTTGCCATAGAGTTTAATATTGTTATCTTTTATAAAGCATAATTTCTAAATAATCATTCAATTAGCCGACTTGCAATTTCTGTACATAGATAAATATTCTCTTTATATTTTCTGTCCTCTGCTTTTGATTTGCTACCAAAAAGACTATTTCATAGTCACATATTCCACCTACTAGTTATTTGTATATATCATCATCACAGAACTCGTAATCTTGTGCCATTTACTTGATCTCCTTCTTTATACATTCCTTGCTATAATATGCTGGATTACGCAATTCTATATTTCTAACGCTGTAGATATGCCTTTATTTTTTTAGTATCGTCAAGATTGATGGAGCTCTTAGGCGCTGATGCTATATTAATCTAAAATATATATTACTATTAGATAACAAATACAAGAACAAAAGGTCTTCTCACTACTCTTTTTGATAACAGGAATAAGGTCATAGCGATATAATAAGTCTGCTTGTTTTATCTAACGCTTTTATTCTAATATTACATGCTAAAAGTCAAAAATGACAAGCGTTCGGAGAGAATGTTAAGAACATAAACATGAAAGCAGAAGCGTTCCCTAGGATTGATGTTGTCTATTATTATATACTCATAACCTAAAAAATAACTAGTCGGTTTCTTTATGTATGTATAATCATAGCAAATATAATCATCTTCTTTTACTTTTTATTCATGTGTTAGAGTTATTGGCATATCTATCTGAGGACATCGTTCCATTTTCTCTTTGATTTGCCTGATATAATCTTCTTCAATACAGTCATAGATATCAAAATTGCAACAAGCAATATTATTTTAATATTGACATTCTCACACCACGGAAAGTATTCTTCTCCTTTCTGTCAACATAAAAAACATTATAACTGCAAAACAAATCGAATACTACTTTCAGTCAAGATACTGTATTATCAGCTTTCAACTAACGTTCATAAAATTTCAAGAAGGTTTCTGTAATAAAATAGATATCCTGTACAGATTTTGCCATACGTGCAATTCTAACACAAATTCGGATATCTCCAGACTTTATCCTTTTCCATACTGCATTAGCTGTGGCTTTGCAATTTCCTCATCGATATTCTGACCCTTAAGTAATTTTACAGTAATCTCATAAAATTGCTCTTATATGTATGGTTTGAATTTTATTGGAAAGAATCTCGATTCAAATGGTCGTGTATATTTGATATATTATTACTACTTGCGAACACCTATGTCTTCATCTGTATTGTTCATGTGTTTCCATGTTTTGTTTCTGAAACTTATTCCTCTCTCCATTGGATTAAGCAAGAAGGTTTGGTCTTTAGTTGACATTTTATCATTTTCATCTATCAGTAGATACTTTGGTTCATTGTTAAAGATATAATCAATCATCCCTGCTTTTGTACTGTTACCACCGTCTGTAAAATAAGAATTTTGTAATTGTGTTAAAATCCGCATAAATAGTGTATTAGCTGATGCTGATGGACCAATAAGCAGAGCATATGAACTGGGTCATTTCCATTTATAGCCATTCTAAATAATCTGCTAATATCATCATAACCAATAATATCTTCGAAAAGTCTCTTTTTCTTCTTTTGGTTTTTCTGATAGTTTTTTGTTATTACTATTATTACTATTAGCATAGCAGTGAAGAAGACCACGGTACCTAAGGTAATAGTAATTGTTTCCTGGTTTTAAATAACGATTTGCGCAAATTCATTTTTGTATTACCATTTGTAGACTGATAAAAACAAAAGAAAGGGAATAACTGTCAATTTCCACTAACAAAACAGTGATAGATTGACGACGTTGAGTTATTCTCTCTTTACCAGTATATAATGTGGTATATTAGATATTGT
>DATFPS010000036.1:0-10318 GCA_035264705.1 Nitrososphaeraceae archaeon
GTATGTCTGTGAAGGAATTAATTTGATATTTCATTGAGTAGGAATAAATTAAAAATATAATAGAGTCGCTAAGGCTCCTTGCCTTAACAATGTCGTCAACATCTAACGAAGATACAAATATTGCTAATACTAATACTGCCCGAAACAACCAATCAGAACAACAACAAGAGCAACAGAAGAATCAACGCAACAAGACAGTGGACAAACGACAGTAGCAGGTCAAGAATATACAGTTGATTCTACAATCAAACACAGACGACGACAACAGCAACAATTAGATGAGCAAAATAAAAGTCCTGATCCTAGTTTGAGAGGACAACAAGAGACAGACATTAGTAATACTAATACAATAACAACTGGAGCAGATCCAGCAGCAACAACAGGAATTCCACCACCATAACAACAACAACGACTAGAAGACAATGAGCAACCTGAAAATCAAGAGTAACAACAAGAAGACACTTCCTAAATCCTTTTTATATCTATTTCTTCGTCAACCAATTGACAGAAACATAACAAAGTCATTCACAGGTATATATCAAGATCACCATACAACTATGACAAATCCATATTCTAGCTTTTATGTAGTTTAAACCTAGCAAGATATCATTGCAAATTCTCCTAATTTTTTCTGATAATCTTACAATAATATCAACCACCTTATACCCAATGAATAGAGGAGGATAGTAACAAGACATATTGTGATTGACAATAATAGTTCTCTGGTCTGGCGGATGGCCAAGGCCTCTTTCTGATTTTGAGAGAGGATCAGGGAAATGTAAATCTCCTAAGCAGGAGTTCAAAGATATCAATTTCGTTACATCTTGTGATTTTTGCCAAATGGTGGGAAATGTACAGCAATCGTGTAGATATCATATTTTGGAAAAAGTAAAGAAATTACTATGTGAGAAAATGACTCTAGACATATACAGACACATTTTTCAAATACTCAATATATCTTCAACAGCTGAAATGACTATTATTCCAGCACTTGTTTTATCAGCCTTTGCAGCTTCTCTTCTTATTGCAGCCACCACAGCTCCAACTCTATTCTCTTCTACTATTGTCACAACTGTATTTCTTTCCGAATATGACATTCTGGTGGTCCCTGCTCCTCTGCCGTAACTTAGTCTATATTTCTCACCTTTACCCATGCCCTTAGACTCGTAGAATGTTGCCTGTAAGTTTAAAGCTTCTAGCGCCGATACTACCTTGTCTGTTTTTTCAGCTGCAATAAATGCCTCAACTCTTTTCATTGCAGCGTATTTCTTACCACCAGCTTTTCCTTGTTCTTCTCCTTCTTTTCTAATTTCATAAGGCAGTGATGATGACGATGATGATGACCCTTCATTCATAACTATTCATATTCTACCATGACTTTTATTTAATGATCCTTTTGTTCAATACAACCAAACCAGTTAATAATGTGACATTATCCTCCTACGAACTACTATTTTTTGTCCTGCTTGCTCATTTATAAGCAAATGGATAAAAATTAGCATATCCAGCATATAAATTCCTATAAATGGTGCGTTCCATTGTGGCAGTGGTGACGGTACATAACTCATTTGTGTATGTATATGGGAATTTGATAAGTTGTTTTCCGCTATATTAGGGTATCCGCTATGTAACAGATATATCAAGCCGGCATCATTTCTTGCATCTGTCTTAACCTCCTCATTATATACAACCTGAGATAGAGATGCCCTGCGCCGGCGAAGGAGATTTTATTACTAGGAACACATATCACTAAAAGTAGTGGATAGCAGGTCGCAGTACTTTTAATTATTATTTATATTTCTACGTCGATTAATGCTACGACGCCTACTTTATTATCTCATGCATTGAGGTGTTTGCTTTGAAAATGACAATATAATATTATTATATTTAAAAAATTATTAAAATATTTAATTACTAAAACATTCTATGTTGTCATTTTCACTAAGGAAATCCAAGAAGGTAAACCTGTGGCATCTTATCATCACATTATAGCCAGAGGTTCTTCTGACCTATTCGATAAAACGATAATATTTATTCAACTCAGATTGGCTAAACACAAACCAGAAGGAGGAAAAATAATGACGGCCAAACAAGTGATAATCATACTATGAGTTAGGTATCTTCATTAGAAGAAGCTGCCCACCTTCTTTGAGAGTATGTGCTTGTACGTCTACTAACCATGAGCCTTCACCAAAGTACTTTGAAACATTAAGTATACCACTTGATTCCCAGTCACCGTGTTTAGCGGCCATATCCTCTATTTGATTTACATATGCTACAGCCTTGGTATTGTTGTTATTTTGCTGCAGATCAACTTGAATGATTTTGGCATTATTTGTAATATTGTACGGCTTTGTAGCATTAATTCGGTTTGGATCTATTAGATCCTCATTAATCATTAGACTTTTCTGACTGGTATCAATATTGTCTGGATTTTTCAAGATATTATAGCCAGGAGCAGAAGGATCATTGCCATCCATCATAACTTCAAAAGAGACTTTAGTTGGTTCTTTTGGATCTGTAAATTTGAATGTATACATCCTTCCGTTAGTCCAATTTTGACCATTGTCACCAGCAGGTATTGTTTCATCTTTTTCATCTAAATCACTACCGGTATCTGCCATGTAAAGTATGTTTTCCATTCCGTTTCTCTTATTCATGGCTCCATCTTCGGGTCTTATGAACTGAAATCCACCCACTGATATTGCCTCATTATCAAGATCAGTTTCGTTTTGTGTTATATAATTCCAGGTTAAGGGAATAAACCTACCATCTACTGTACCATTTGAAACGTAAATATCATCCCATGAATAATATGTTGATTGATTACCAGATATATTAGAAGTGGAGGTTGTAGTATTAGTGCTAAATACATATAGCTGCCCATCACCTTTTAACAAACCTTTTGGAGTGTCTGCAACATACATGTAAACCTCAGATTCAGTTGGCTCACCATCCTCAAAGCTTAGAACCACAGTTTTATTTATTGTATTGCTAAAATAAGGTACATGTATAGTATTTTCATGAGAGAACTTTCCTAACCATGGCATTTCAGTTATCGTTCCATTTATTGCATCGATTGCAAGCACAAGACCATCATCTACTTCCTGATTTGTAAGGAAGATAGGATGTTCAAAACCATAGCCTTCTATCAAAGATGCAGAACATAAGCTCTTATATTCTTCAGAACCATTGATTATTAATTCTGCTCCGATAATGCTCCCATCAGTCTGATTTAGCCTAAACCTGGATACCTTTGCAAATCCACCTTGGTCTGTTTCATTTTCTAATTCATGATTAACAAATACATCAACTGTCCCATTCTTAACCTGTACAGCACCCAGTCCATCAGGAATATTGGCGAAAGTGTAATTATTGGAGAGTCTATCTCCTGATGTAATCAATGGCTCAATCGAACCGATGCCGATATTATTATCATAACTGGTATCCGTACTACTACTATTTCTACTAACAGTAGCATTAGCTAATGAAATATATGATCTCTGTTCTGTCAGAAATGGCTTTCCGAGTTCAAATGATGACGAAATGGCAAAAGCAATTTCAAATTGTGTGAGCCAAGCCATAATGTTGACTAATATCAACAACGATAGCATAGCAACAGGAAACAGAATTCTTACTCTAGCTGTATCCAGATTCAAATTAACATTAAGGAATCTAGTTGAATTATTAAGTTTGTCTATATAAATAATATAGCATAACATACATATTTTGCCACTATATGACAAACAGTAGTCTAGAAGGTTGAGGCAGCGAAGAATAAACCCAAGGATAAAGCTCGCATATGTTTAATGCATTTGGGAATTAGTACTTAGAGCATTAATAACATCAAAGAAATAGTTCTTGTATATTTTGTCGTTATCAATTGTTTTTTTCCATTATCCATTGGATCTAAACACCTCTAGATGCTTTTACTATCTTCAAAAGATATCTAGAATTACAAGATTAAATTAACGTTACCTGTGGTTACTTTTATTATGTATATTTGGTCATATTTGAAGAATAACTTAAATTGTATTTTTAGTGATTAATGCGCTTTAAATGGTGCGGTCACCGGGATTTGAACTCCCGCTCTATCATTTGTTATATGATAGAGTCCCGGGTTACGGGCTTACTTCGCATTTGCATACATGAATGCATGGAAGGCCAGTGTCCTAACCAAACTAGACGATGACCGCGCACTAGATAGCCGAACATGAAATGGATATTAAATCTTAACGATTAATGCTGGATAAGAATTGTTATCTTTCCTCTGGAAATATATAGTTAAGGAGTATGTCAATTGCTTTATCCTTTGATCTCTTCTTGTAATGTTCTATGCTTTTTCTTGGAACATCTAATGCCTTTTCTTTTTCAACTTCCTCCACAGGCCTATGATCTAATGCACCTTCAAATCGGACTTTATATTCCTTTAATTTAGAAACTACTGTAGAATCATAAATATCTCTAAGCCAAACAGAACCTATAAAATAAATGTATGGCGGATTACTCCTAGTTTTAATCATATCTAGAACACGATCGAAAGTCTGTCCCACATTTTCTGAAGAAGCGTCTATTGCAATTATCTTTTCTTCAACTCCTCCCTTTACTAACTCATCTTTTATAAGTTTGCCAGACTTCTCCTCTGCAACAACTATGACCAATGTTTTTTGTTTATCAGGTTTTGATTTCATGATAATGTTAAATGTGCCTAGGCATACTTTGACCCGTTCTTTTATATGATCGGGCAATTCTCCATCAGCAGATTTTCCTCTATGTATACCATAGAGAATGATCAGATTTCCATCTGTAAAGCGAAACTCAGACATTATTATATCTAATGGAGGTCATCAAGGTTCACATTTATACATTCTTCTAAGAAAAAGTACTCTATATAATTGAAATAGTTTGTAAGGATTGTATCATGCAGTGCAAGACATGAGGGAGAAATACACTAGATAGAGCAAATATCCTTTTTTCATGCATGTTTCCACTATCAACTACATATACACGTTATCTGAAGAATCAATAGCAATGTCGTGTGGAAGCCAAAATTGACTTTCATCATAGCCTTCAGAACCCCATTTTCTAATGAAGTTGCCATCTGCCGTAAGCTTTTCTACTTTACAATTATCTTTATCAGTTACATACACATTATCTGAGGAATCGACACCAACATCATGAAGGTTTGTCTAGTTACGACATTCTCATTACTACCACTATTACTGCCACTTCTATAATCATCAGCACAAGAAAAATATCTTTGCTACTGTATCAGAAAGCATAGGCGACGATACAATAGATGTTTTGTTATGGATTCAAATACATTATATCTAGAATTCGTCTTTTACTTTTCAATAGTTGCGAATACTCTTGGGAAGAAAATCTCTTGACGCAAAGATTTAGAACAAGCATTCAACGTGTATCTGTAAAGTACTAGACTTAGAGAAGTGACAAAAGCTAAGTTTTGGAAGAATTGTCAGTGTATTGTAGCAATAACATCCCCAACAATAATAATGTGGTCAATATGAAGAAGGCATTACTTGACAACGAGGATATTTGAGATGGAATTGAGTTCCATGAGAAAAAATGCTCCGATAGAAGCTTGCTATCATAGAGGTGTAATAATATTGTTATTCTTCCAGCAGTTAGTAATCTCACAACAATACAGCAACAGCAAAAGAAACAAGGTGAATGTCCAGACTTCTTTCCAATAACTCAACAATTAAAGAGCAACAGCAGCAACTGGCAAATACTTTGGATTACAGAATCACTATCAATGTACATACACATCAGTATGCAAAATAATATTGTACAATTATGTCTATGGTAGTATTATCCTCCTCCTCCTCTTCTCTTGCTGTAATCCCAAGTAGAAAAATAACTAGGTGTTATTTCTAAAATTACTGAATGTGCTTTTTTAACACCATCTATAAGAGACCTTGCAACAGGATGATCCAGGCTTCCAAGATATTTGACAATTATCTTTTCAGCTATTGGTATGTTATGATTAATATCTCCTTCATGAATTCTAACTTTTCCTTTACCACGAACTCCTTTGTAAGGAGGATTCGCTTCATCTATACAATAGTAGATGGTGTTGTTTCTTCTCATATTGTCTGTCTTTTTAGAGCTCTTGGATGTTTCAACGTATAATTTGTTGTCAGTATTGTCGAAGTAATACCATATTGGATGAATGTTTGAATGTCCTCTTTCATCCACTGTTCCCAAATGGACATTTAATTTGCTATTTGTTAAAAAATCCTTTACTTCCTCTTCTGTTAGAGGCGCACCAAATCCTGGGCTAGCGTTAAGAATTCTCAGTGTCATTCACAGCATATCTAATTGCAGTATATTTTAGCTTTTTTTGTATACGTATATAATATACATATGCTATAAAAACAAGCTATAAATCACATCATCTTTTTCTATATCGCTTTGAGTTCAATGGGTTCAAATCAATTATGACTCTTTTTTTTGGCTGGATTTATGGAATAGTTGTTGTTTATAAAAAAAGAGGAGATGGATAGCAGAGCCCATTAATCATAAAAAGCAAAAGAAAGAATATATTTTATTACTAAAGATACTTTATTCATATGTATATTAACTTGTTATCATGAATGAATCGATCATCTTTCTAATCGTCGAGCCATGATTGTCACTTTTTTCTGATTCTGTACTATATTTAAGATAATATAGTTTATCATCTTTTATTATCCAAAATTCAGTCACCTTGTATTCATCCTCGCCTACTTTAAACGTGTAAACTATTGTATGCGCACGATTGTCTGCTACCGTAGTTGAATTTGACTCTACTATTCTAAAATCCGGTAAAGAATCTCTTAAGGAATTTATTTGTGTATCGACATATTGTTCTAGCGACCGATTAAACATCGGATTACCAACCTGTATTACGAGATATTCTCTGAATATATCTAAGGCGCCTTCCGGTGGTGAAAGGAAAGTAACGACAACATGGCGACCATCTTCTTCAATTGCTTGGCCGAAATCTATTTTTTCCCAATTAGAAGGATATTGAATTCCAAAACTATACATAGAATTTTCATACATCAAATATCCGGCTGTTGTTATTCTAGCAATATCCTCTTCTGATGGTATGTTTATTGTCTGTGCCGTTGATTTTTGATAGTTATAGTAGTGTACATAGAGAAGGCTATTTGCAAGTAGTGTAAGGAACAAGAGTAAATATGTGTGCTGCGACGTAACAATTCTTCTCATCTTATTCATATAGAATTTTCATTCTAAGAATATATATGGATACACTGAAGACTGTAAATAGAATGCCTTTCTGAATTGTTCTGAAAATATAAATTAATGGCAATACTTCTTTTGTATGCTCTTCTCAGAAGACAGTGCAACAGAATCTTGCCGAGGATTAATTCAATAGAATATGAATCAAAAAAAAATTCTATCAATCAAAGTCTTGATACATTACTGGATGATATTGAAGAGGAAATTAGAGTATTGGAATTTTATTGTTTGATCTATAATCAGTTTTTTAATGATCAAATTTCCGGTGTCATCGGTCGGTTGGTGCAAATACATATTCTATATGATTGAGCAGCATTTCCCTTTTGTTATCTATAGCGCCTCCTCTTCCATTCAATATTATCATCTTGATTCACATTCTTATTTTGCATACTTTCACTATCAATTTATAAAAACGTGTACTGCGTACCAAATCACAAATTATGATCATCACATATGTCAGACTATTTGTTTTATCCTGATGCATAATGCTTCTGCATCATGGTACAGCTCTCCAATTGCTCTGAATTCAGTGCCTCTTTTCAAGAGCTCACGTGGACCGTCGTAATCATAATAGTTGAGCCGAGCATGCCATTTGCCATCCACCATGACCGTTGCTAGACCCCGAAAGATTTTTCCTATTGTTATAGCATATTCTTTACCAGAAAATTTTTTTAAGCTATCTGCTATTACAACTGTGTCTTCGTTTAACCACTCTACTCTCTTCAACTTTTCAAGTTTCTTTATTGCTTCGATCAATAGTGTGTATTCAAAACCGAGATCGTTGCAAAGTATTTTAATATCAATACCTCGTTTTCCTGCCTTTGCCAGCTCGACATGAATACGTCTTGCAACCCTATCTACTTGTCTCTTAAAGTCATTGGTCAATAAATCTGCTTCAACTGATAATAATACCTGCCTGTTGCTTTTTTGGCGTAGCGGGTCTAATCGGCTTTTAATATCTTCTATGCCTGATAATCCATCATCATAATGAATTTCTGCCTCAACTCTTTTTAGTAATCGTTCTTCTAATCTCTTTTTATTATTTTCTATAATAGACAATTCTGCCAACGTCATAGGATTTGGTGTTATAAGAGACCTGTTGATAGGTTTTAATATAGTATTTATATTATTCAATGAATTTGTCATCTTCTCAACACGCATTTTACTAGCATAGAGATGACGCATATCAATAGTATCTTTAGTCGCAAGAATAATGACCGATCCAGATGATTTTCTGCCTGCCCTCCCTTTCCTCTGTATATATCTTATTTCACTTGATATTGGTTCATAGAATATGACAAGATCTACTTCAGGTATATCCAGTCCTTCTTCAGCTATAGAGGTGGCTACAAGCACATCAAAATCGCTATTTCTAAAGGAGTCAAGAACCGCTGCCTGCTCATCCTGCTTCATACCTTCATCTCCTATTCTTTTTGCTTGGCCTACAAATCTTGATGTCTTTACATCGTTTTTTTCTAAAACTTCTACTATATGTTTTGCAGTATCCCTATACTGAGTAAAAACCAGTATTTTGGATTTTATGTTTGGACTATTTCTTACATTGTTTATCGAAGAAAGTTCATGGCGATGATGATCTTTTATCAATTGTAAAAGATGTAGGATCTTTGGATGTTCCTTTACAATACCTTCTACTAATGTTTTAATTTCCATCATTCGAGGATCCTTAAGGAGTAACGTATGTGCATTACTTCCATCCTCATCTATCCTATCCAGAAAGGCCTTTAAAGAATAAGAACCTTGACTCTCTATTAACTCAAGGCAATACATCAATGTAAGGGCAGAAGATTGATTTAATATAGCAATATAAAGTAGTCCCCTCTGCTCTTCCATAGTTAGCTCTAGTTTATACCGAAGTGCTTCTCCAAGTTCAATTAAATCTCTCTTAAATACCCATTTAATACCCTTCATAATCAAGCCATTCCGTATAAGCCATTTTATTCTCTCTTCAAGCATGGATCGAAGAATTGATACTATATAACGGAATTCCTCTGGCAAATCCAACCATTCCCACTTTACATCTATGGCATTAACATAGGGTTTTACATCAGGATCATCTTCGCTCCTGTACTCAATGTGTTCAATGAGGAGGTTATTGCACACCTCTTGTATCCTCTTTCTTTCAGCTCCAGGACTGGCAGTCATAGCCAATATATAAGGACAAGATGATTGCTTGATGTATTCTTTAGCTATAGAAGTATAAGCATATTCTTTCATCGCCCGGTGTGCTTCATCAAATACAAGCAAACCGAAATCCTTCAAATTTAATCTACCTTCTTCTAGATCGTTTTTCACAACTTCAGGTGTGGCGAACATTAATCGGATGTCTGTACTATCCCATACTGCTCTGCGTGCGTATGGAAGAATCTTGCCTGTAACAGATGCTATATTTTCTTCAGAAATTTTCAAAACTGAGGAAAAATACTTCATATGTTGTGAGACGAGCGGTCTTGTAGGAGCCATAACCAAAATTCGTTTATCTCTGTAATTGTAAAGCATGTCTGCGCATACAAGCAAAGATATTACCGTCTTTCCTAGGGCAGTCGGAAGAATTACCATCGTATTTCTACGCTGCGCTGAATCCGCAATGTTCTTTTGATACGATCTAAGCTCTATAGATCTATTCCATATAACGGGGTGTTCCACATATCTGGCTAAAGTTTTAGATAGCTCAGGCTCATCACAGTCTTGATTAGGAAATGTTTTTAGCATAACTAAATTCTCCATATACAGTATCGTCGTTTCTAATCAAAAAGTAGAAGATGAAACTCCATTTTTTAAATAATCTGGTCAGATCAGATCTCGAATATATCTTCTGACCCACCACTCTTTGTTAATATCTTTTCAGGATTAACTTCATCCATATTCTTTGCAAGTTCAGCAAGTTTTGAATTTGAAAGTAGCCTACTTATTTCTTCTAGCTCTGGGCTGGATCTTATTACAACTCCTCTTTTCTTTGTGGCAGAACCGGATGAGCTTACCGGATTGATCTCTATAGCAAGAGATGCTGGTTTTCCTCTAAACGCAGGTA
>DATFPS010000037.1:0-4347 GCA_035264705.1 Nitrososphaeraceae archaeon
ATATCATTGGCAGATGGTTATCAGTTGCTAGTTGCCGATAATGAGAGGATGTTTTGTCGTTGTCATCCTGAAACGCAGCTGCTAAAGCCGCATTCAATACACAAATTGCAACCTTCAGTGAGTATTAATCTTGCTTTGCATGACGGACAGGCATTATCCTCATTTGATTCTAGTAGAGGTGCTTGCATTGACTTGTCCGGCGTATCCAGCAGTACTGACGTTGAAATTGTTTGGGTGGGTAAGTCTTCATATTCTTCGTTCTTAGTTTGTTCAAAGATCTTTTCTATTTGGTCTCTGATATATGGTTCTTTTATGTTTGCACGTATATAGTCAGCGGCATATTTGCTTGGTCTTGTAATGAATTTCTTTTCCTTTGATTCATTACCTGTGATATGCAGAACCTGTTCATGTCGCGAGCCATCTCTGTATACTGTAACTCCTTTTAATCCAAGTTCATGTGACAACAGATATGCATACTTGACATCTTCTGCAGTAACATCTCCTGGCATATTGATTGTTTTTGCAATGGCATTGCCAATCCATTTTTGCCATACCGCCTGTGCCATTATATGATCAGTCCAATGTATATCTATTGCAGTAACAAACGTTTTCTGAATCCATTCCGGAATTTCAGCTAAACCACGGACTGAACCATAATTATTTGCAATTTTTGCAAGTATTTCATCATTATAAAGACCACTTTCCTTCAATACATTTTCAAAAATCCTATTAGTATAGAAGAACCTACCGACTGTCACACGTTTTTCGAAAACTAATGCAAACATCGGTTCAACACCATTTGAAGTATCTGCAATCATAGATAATGTACCGGTAGGAGCAATAGTGGACGTCCAAGAGTTTCTGATTCCATGTTTTTGAATTTTTTTAATTAATGAATCCCAATTGTATGCATGTGTTTCTGTTGGTAATTCATAATATCCTGCGATAGGTATTTTACCTTTTACATAATCTGTCTCTTTGAATAAGGGAAATGGCCCTCTTACCTTTGCAATAGCAACACTTTCTTCCATACTGTAGTATGATACTGCTTCTGCCAGTTTGTACATGAATTCATAGCCATCATTTGAATCATATGGCATTCTAAGTAGGAATAGCAAGTCAGCAATACCCATTATGCCAAGGCCTATTCTTCTTGTTAGCTTTGTATTGATATCAATTTCTTCTACTGGATACTTATTCATATCGATAATATTATCTAAGAATCTGGAGGAGACTCTTATTGCCTGCTCGTATTTCTGCCAATCAAATTCAAACATTCCATCTGCCTTGCGCTTTACAAAGTTTGCAAGATTGATCGAACCTAGATTGCATGATTCATAAGGATATAAGGATTGTTCACCGCATGGGTTTGTTGCACGCAAAGGTCCGCCCTTTGCATTTATGATTGGATTGTATTTGTTAATATTATCAAAGAAGATAACACCTGGTTCTGCACTTTTCCATGCGCTAAATGCTATTAGATCCATTAATTGATGTGAATCGATCTGCTTTATAGGCTCATGAGTCCTAGGATTACGTAGTGTATACTTGTGGTTATCCTTATTTACAAGCGACTTCCAAAAATCTTCCCAGACGCCAACGCTGACATTAAAGTTTTCAAATACGCCAGGTTTTGTCTTGGCCGTAATAAACTTTTCAATATCCGGATGCCATGCCTCTAATATACCCATATTTGCGCCACGTCTCTTTCCACCTTGTTTTACTACATCTGTTATAGTATCAATGATTCTCATAAAAGACGTTGGACCTGATGCAACTCCAGATGTTGAAGCAACAATATCTCCTTCTGGTCTTAGGTCAGAGTAATTTATTCCAACACCTCCACCTGATTTGAAAATCATAGCCGCATCAGTTGATGATCTCATGATCTTAAACATGTCGTCTGACATATCAAGAACAAAACAAGCTGATAATTGACCAAGCCGTGCACCTGCATTCATCAATGTTGGTGTATTTGGTAGAAAATCTCGTGATACCATCAAATTATAGTACTCCTTGATTCTCTCTTCGTATACGCTTAACTTGCTTTCAGCCATCATTCTAAGTAGTTCTTTAAAGCCAACTTTCATACGACCTATCTTTGCTAGAGATACATAGTGTCGAATGAGAGATTCAAAGTGATATTTGTTCAGATAGTAATCCCCTATCTTTAATTTTAGATCAAAGTCATCTATTTTCGCATAATATTTCTCTGCGTCTTCGATGTTTTGGTTATGCCCACCTGTTAAATCGAACAATTGGGAATCATGCAACACATCTGGAAGTGCAACCAGAATTGCTACTCTTTCAAACATTTGTTTTGGACCTTCTATGATCTCACCGTTGTTATCTCGTAACAGATAACGCGCAGCTAAAACTCTAAGGGAATTAATATCAAATACCTTATCAACTTCATCAAGCACCTTCTTGTTTAGAATTCTCATCTTCTCATCTCGAACTTTGCGCCGCTCATGCCTATACAGGATGTACGCCTTTGCCGTTTCAGACAAACCTTCTTCAATGAGAATAGATTCCACCATGTCTTGCACATCTTCAACACTTGCAATTGCAACTTTTCCAGTAGATCCGTAACCACTTTGAACCATTTTCTCTATCACCCTATTTGCCAACCTTTCCGCTAATGGATAATCTGCTTTGCCGGTAACTACAAGTGCTTTGTAAATTGCATTTGATATCTTAGAATGCGTAAAATTAACAACTCTGCCGTCTCTTTTTTTAATGTTCGCGATTAAGTTATCTTTCGAATCATTGAACTCGGTTACACCCGCCATCTCTTTCTTTATTGATAGATTTTAGTTTAAAAAGCTAGCTCTACTTATTATACATAATATTTTATTATGAAGCAGTACTTAAAGTATTACTAAATCAATAATATAATATCATTCCCATTATACAATATCAAGTCATTAAGTATAATGACCTAACAAATAGAACAGAAGTATAAGGATTGTGTGTTATCTATAATTGATTACTCCCTGGATAATGACAATATCAAATAACTATATTACCACGTAATCCTAAAGGTATCCAATTAGAATACCAAGCTTTGAAATCTAAAATACTCTTTCCTTTCATCCATTTCATTTCTCTACATAGTATGAGATGAGATGACAGCCATATGTTAATATTTATTGTGTATTTTACCTTTACTTATATCTACAAAAGAAGAATATGGGAAATAAATTGCTTATTTTTGTTTCAAATGCTCTGTTGAGAACCAAGTAACTGTAGTAAAGTTGTTAAAAGCTACGAGTTTGCAAATTAATCAATTATAGACGTAATTTCATTCACTCTATTATATATCAGATGACTGAGGAGATTTAAGTACCTGCTATATTCCACATATAAGTGGAAAGATGCCAAATCTAGTATACGTCTTTCAATTTAATATCTACCAATCTATACAACTATTTTATCTTTTAACACTCCATTTGATATTGGGACGGATAATAATAAAGAAGAAAACTTTAAACAAGTAGTATCGCAAATAGCTATAGAAGAATACTTTTTCTTAAGGAATTTTATATATGTCACATCAATAGATGTTATGAACTGATATACTAAATTTATAAATAAGATAACTCTAGCAACCATCGCAGTGGAAGCGGAGATAATAAAATCTAAAATATGACGCGGAAAGGTCGACTCAAAGAAATTTTTAGTAAAGCTTTGTATGCTGACGACCCTAACCTCTATTCAGTAAGCTATCGTGAATTTAACTCGATTATTAAAGTTTCGTTGCCAGAATTCTTAAAGCTTTCAGAGAATCTTGAAATTATTCCTCCAAATAGAATTTTTTTAGTCGCAAGAGAAGGAGAAGTTCTATACCGCAAATTTGGTACCACATCAACAACTTAATCAACTCTTGTGTCTGAATTCAGATAAAAGCAAAACGATTGTTTTGAAAGTTTTTAAAGATATTGATAAAACAAGTCAAATTACTTTGCAGGTATAGCCAATTTTTGATTATCAGATATTTGTGTATTCTAAGATGTTTTATCTGTCACAATTTTATTTATGATGCATTATTTTATAGATGGATGATATTTCGAAATATATCAAAGTGTATCATTAGTAAATAGGATTTCGCAATATTAAGAAAATAATAGTAACGCAATGAATACTTTATTGGAACATCAGAGAAAAAGAAAGGAGAGGAAAAGATGGATCAACTATCAATAAAAAATCATCTTTAAACTATCGAAGTAATATAATTTATTGGTCAAAAGAAAATTAAAGTCCGACTAGCACTCGAAGACATGTGGTTTTCCCTGCAAGACTGCTACAATAAGTTCCAAAGCAACCATGTGGTTTGCCCTTATCCTC
>DATFPS010000038.1:0-3167 GCA_035264705.1 Nitrososphaeraceae archaeon
GCAGTATGATTTTGTAAATAGTGACCTTTTCAGGGCAGCATCAAACCCCAATATAGACTGGATAGTGGTATATTTCCATAGACTAATGTATACCTCACCATCTCGTCATGCTGAATCTAGTACTTTAAGAGATACATATCATCCACTCTTTGCACGGTATGGAGTAGATCTTGTACTTCAAGCACATAATCACAACTATGAGAGGACATATCCTCTCAGATTCAATAGCAATAATCCATTAAGTCCAATAGAAACAAGTACAAATACAACCACTTATGCAGATCCTAAAGGACAGATATTTGCTACAGTAGGGACAGGAGGGAAAGATCTTTATTCCTTTGATGGTAAAGAAGACTACTTTGTTAAACAGTATGAAGGTTATGGGATACTGAATGTGGATATAACAAATAATCACGGAAAAATGCTAACATGCAAGTTTTATGCTAATAATAGTAGTAAGATAATAGACCAGTTTACCATTACAAAAAGTAATTAATACAATTGCAAAAGGTAAAATAATAATAATACGCTGCACTATTAAAAAACTGTATCATCACTTTTCGTAACGCAACCATACCAGATAATACAAATGAAATCAAAGATAGAAAGAAAATGACGAAAACCGATGAAGTTGTTATATCTATTACTAAATTAAAGACAAGGCAGTTTTCATTATTTGCTTGTTCTTCTTCTATTGCTCTGTTATTTGAGATTTCCTCCAGGAGCTATTCTATATATATTGCTTGATGACCATACGAAACAACATAAAGATAACCATCAGGTCTTACTTCTATATCTATAATTGAACCATACTCGTTTCCAAATATTGGTTCTGATAGTTTCTGTTTCGTCAATCGCTATATTATCAGAAAGCGAGCCATTTTTTCGTTGAAGTCAGCAATAGATATTACGTATTCTCCTAAGACTTCCTCTACAACTCTCTTTTAAGATATCTGTAAAATTCCATCTGATATAAGTTCGATCTGTCTTTTTCGTACCTGCCTTCTTCGAATAATGTCAATAACGGACAGTAATAGCATTTACAATAATAATAATAATATCTTTCAATAACGCTAGATTTCAACTATGAAATCTATTTCAACAGCACTATTCAAAGGCAGGCTGCTGCTGCTGCTCGCTCCTATCGCTGACCTAAAATGTCTACCTTTTTGACCAAAAAGCTGCACAATGAAATCTGATGCACCATTAATTACCTGTGGATGATCTCTAAAAGAAGCCTCACAATTAACAAAGCCTGAGAGTTTGATAAATTTTTTTTATTTTATCAAGATCACCAAGAGATGATTTAAGCTGTACAAGAGCATTAATCGTACAAAGCCTTTGCAGCCTCCTATCATTCCTCAACTGATATATGTCTTCTATTTTTGGGATAGGCTCCAAGTATCTTTCGTTAATCTCAAAATGACAACAGCAACAATCATTTATTGATAGCTATATACTGCTTTGATAGTAGAAGACGTTAAAAGCTCTACATTACATTAATAACAATCTGATAAATACTGTTATAGCAGTAGCGCGGATGCTGTAGAGATATTAGAGCAATCACAAACTTAATTAATACTATAGATATTGATAAGAAAAAGAGAATTGAAAATTATGATACTAACTGCAAATTAAAGGCCTTTTGCAGATTTGGATGGATTTGAGTATGTACAATCATCATCATATCCATTGGTGCTGCATTATTGTTTAGTGCATCCCTTAGCTGTATCAAACCATTCTCTAGTTTAACAATAAAAGTAGTTACATTAGAAGTTGCTGCTATGGGTTTTAGCTCTTTATTGAATATTTGCAGAGCTTTATCAGAAAGTGCTTGAGCAGTCTGATAGTCAGCTTGATTTACTATTATATTGCTATTATTATAATTACTCTTTTCTCTAATCATACTGGAATTTTTCATATTTTCATCAGCCATCATCATAGCAGAACGGCTCACATTGGGCATTACCAGATTTGACATGTTTGTCAGATCAAAATCAATTTCCAATCCGTCACCATAATTCCTAAGGATATCATCTACAACATTGGCAAGAATCAAAGCTTGTACGGTAGAATTAATATTGTTTATTTGTTCATTATATTCTCTTATAAAGTCATTATCATCTACAGTATCTTCGCCAAAGTGATAAGCATCGTTCAAAAGTTCAGCAGTATCTTCTGCATGTTCTATAGCTAAAGTAATATTGGAGGGGAAATTAGTATCGATGAGATGGGTTTTGACATTTATTTGATATATTAATGCCAAAAATAAGGCCTTATCATCTTCGGAAAAACAATGAGCATCTACAGTCTGAATGGTATAAACCATTCCGATAGGAGATATTACTAATATGTAAGCTAATAAAACTGCCATCGTATGCGAGTTGATCCATATGATAAATTTTTTCATAAACAAATACCTTTGTGATGGCCTTATATGTTTAGCCTTCTGAGCGCTGGCATAATTAAGATATTTAATCGAATTAGAATTTAAAAGTAGCATTATGATTGTAAGAATCAATACTACAAAAAAACAGATTAGCGACAGGCAATTAATAATACTCTTTTCTTGGCATTGTCAAAAAGATGATAATTAAGATTGTTGTTATTGTTATCGTCGTCAATTATGTAATGTCCTTCTTTTTTGTTGTTGTTGTTTTTATATCTTTTTGTAATGGTAATACGATATGATTCTATCAGCAGCAGCTAAATGTTGTCTCGCTGTTGTTTCATTAGATTATACCTGTACTGTGTCATGCACCTTCTGATACCATGGCTTTGATGAGCTGCTGAACGAATATGTGTATACACCCTTTCGTTTGAGGTTTTCTCTCTCTCCCTCTCTCTCCTCCATTACTTTCAAAAAATAGGCATGCTTCTCTCCTTGTGAATTGAGTATAGTATGAAATTGACAGAGTCTTTTTCATCAAGAAAGAACAACATGCAAAGATGATAATTTATCTTTAAAAAAGATTAGACTATACCAACAAAATAAAAAAAATGTTCTGCTGGCACATTGATAATAAAATAATAATAAAATAATTGTAACATCATTGATTTGACATATTTATTTATTTATTGATGGGGTACCGTATCTATAGGTCTGAATACTTTGATATTATTCGTTGCTCTATCAGAAACATAGACATATCCATCTGAATCTATAG
>DATFPS010000039.1:0-13583 GCA_035264705.1 Nitrososphaeraceae archaeon
GCGTTGATATTGCAAGATCTTTAATAAAAAATGGAAAGCCTCAGCAAAAATTACGAGAATTAGTTAGATGGTGTGGAAAAGAAGAAAGATTAGAATCGGCAATAAAGAATTACATACCATAACTGCTGCTCTTTATAGATATTAATATCTCCCCTATTTTATTGTCTTGGCATCTGAATAAGAAATTCGTGATACATATTAGAATTACACTCGCTTGCATATTGTTGTTTAGATAATAAGACCAGTATTATTCCATATGAAATATATTTTATCAATGATGATTTGAAAACATGTATTAACCATTTAAGAGAAGATACATCGCTTAAAAGTAGCTAGCCCTATATATGCTGGCACACTGTGAATAAATGAAGAAACAACACATTATTTTAACCATGATGGCAAGCCAAGAGTACTCCGACTCAGTTTATATTAAATGTGAGTCAGAATTCACGTCTAATAGCTTGAAACTGTGATGACCCAAGGGCTCAACAAAACTATATGGGTCAACAAAGACGCTGTATGCGCTGACATCTAGCAAAGGCCCTTTTATAAACGGCAATAATCTAACATCAAGAGCACATAATAACGAAATAAACATAATATCTCACTTAGTGGGCTACGCGGCCTTTGAAATATTGATTTGATCTATCTTGTAAACAATACAAGTATTTCTGTTATATGTTTAACAGTATACTTTTATGTAATATAAACCTCACATAATGACGGAAACAATCAATTTGACCACAACAGATCAAAATCCATGTCCTAGAATAGAAAACTTAGGATGGGATGATCTAGTTTCTTTAAAGCGTCGCTTATCAAGCCGGGTAAAAGAATTAAGTGAGAAAATAATTGGTATTGAGAGGAACAGATTTCGAACCGTAAATAGTAATATACATGTTGAAAAGACCACTCTCAATAACTTCTTAGAGCGAACTAAACAGATCAGATCTGAAGTTCAATCCAAGAATTCTCATCTACTTTTAATAAGCGAGAAGATTTCCCAATCAAAGGATTTCCTTAGCATGATGGAATCGAGAGTGTCCTCTGACGCGGAAGGACATTTGTTTCAATCACTTGCTATGCTGCAGAAAGCACTTGACGAAAAACAATATAAAAGTCCGCGAGAAAAGAATGAGATACTTTCTTCCGTTAAAGAGACTTCAATGAAAATTGAAGCACTAAAGGCAATCCGAGTTATTAAAGATCAGATGAGAGAATTTGATAAAGAGTCTGAAAATCTCAGAAACTCGTTAAAATTACTTGATGAGGAACATCGATCATTGCAACGGAAAATTTCAGAAATTAACAATATTATTGACGAGCTCTTTGATTTGAAACGGCAGCTCCCTGCGGAACGCGAAGTCTACCTCAAAGAATACAATGAAGATCTATTGCAATTAGAAAAAATCAATGAACGTCTTGATCATATGGTCAGTATGAGGAAAAGACAAAGAGAAGAATATGGTAACGCCCTCCCAAAAGATACACTTTTCAAGCTCAAGGAAGAAGCCAAGAAAAAAATGGACTCCGGGTCAAAACTAAGTCTTGAAGAATTACAACTGTTATTTGGTGATTAAGGAACACATTACGTCTTAACCTTTAAAATTCAAACAGATCATATATAGCTCGCTGCTCTCTTTTCTGCTAGCATCTGGCTTAGAATAATGTACATTTTCAAAATGTATCGCCAAGTCATCTTTCAATTGTTTAAGCATGTCTCCTTCAAATACCTTGAAAATTGCGGAACCGTTTTTCCTTAACAGTTTTCTTACTATAGTTAGGGCACTTCTTGTAAGAGAAATTTGTCTGGCATGATCGATATCCCAAATCCCACAGACGTTCGGAGCGAGATCAGATAACACAACATCCGCGCGACCATTTAGAACTTCTATAATCTTTTCAACCATGTAAGGATCCTCAATGCTACCTTGCAAAATTGTTGCAAATTTTAAGGGAAGTACTTCCTTTTGATCTATACCAACTATCTTTCCTTGGTTACCAATTTCTTCTTCCAGAACCTGCAACCATCCACCTGGCGCACAACCGAGATCAACTACTTTATAGCGCGATTTAAAGATATGATAGGAAATATTTAATTGCTTCAGTTTATAGGCTGATCTACTTCTATATCCATCATTTTTTGCAAGCTTACGATAATAATCTCTTCTAGCCTGGGAAAGCTTCATTTTTGTTATTTTTTGTTGCTAATTATATATTGACCTTGAGGTGCAATATATATACTATTATTATTCATTCTTACTCTTGTTTTTTAATTTTACCAAATATTCTATCAAAATAATCTGACTGCTCATTAGTAAGACCGTTAGCTTCACCTTCTTCAACACTAGCAAGATTCTTTGCAAGTTTCTTTTTGTATTCTAGTTGCATCTGACGTGCAATTTGAATTCTTTGGGCTTGTGGTGAACCTGCACCATGCATTGACTCTGTGAGATAACCTACAGCATTTCTGCCTAGAGTCATATTCTCAATCAGCCTTAATATTCTTACTCTATTCTCAGTTGAAACACCTTTTCTTCCTTTTAAATATTTTTCCAGCAGTGGACCAGCTTCTGGACTTCTAAAGTCCTGTTCAGAGGGCATCGTCACCATTAATCCGCCGGCAATATCCTGGGCGAGCCTGCTAAGCTCATAAGGAAATCTTGTCACATTATGTTTACAAACGTTGGCTAGCATATCATCATTTTGATAATTACCAGCGGTCGTTTTGTGTGATTGAAACGAAGAAGCAATGCCTGTACCGAAAATCGTCTCATTTAAATGTGTCATTTCTACTAATTTGTCTTTTATGTGCGAAGCATTTGCTACTCCATTATAATCAGCAATTGCCGCAGATGCTCCGATAAGGACGTCTCCAAGTCCTGTCTTGCATACATAACTTCTCCTATGATAACAGGTAAATCTTTCGACAAGCATAGAGGCAAACTCATACTCGCCTTGCATGAATATCAGCTCATTTGGTATAAAGACATTATCAAATATTATCATCGCTTCTTGCCCAGAAAATTTCGCATTTCCTGCATCCATATCGCCTTCTTCCATACTTCTTGTATCACAAGATTGTCTACCATAAATGTAAGTTATGCCTTCAGCATCAGCAGGCACAGCTCCTACTATAGCATACTCACTGTCTTGTGCTTGAAGTCTCATTGTAGGCATAACTAAAATCCAATGAGAGTTGATACATCCAGTTTGATGCGCTTTTGCACCTGTTATGTATATGCCTTTCTCATCTCTTTTAGAAACGTGGACAAACATATCAGGATCTTCTTGCTGTGATGGCGATAGACTACGATCTCCTTTTACATCAGTCATTGCGCCACCTATCATCAAATTTTCCCTTTGAAGCATTTTTATAAATTCAATTAAACGCTTATGATAAACAGTTCCGTGCTTCGCATCTATTTCGAAGGTCGTCGAAAATAGTGAATTTAGAGCATCCATTCCTACACAACGCTGAAAACAGGTACCAGTTAGCTGTCCTAACTTTCTCTGCATTTTATTCTGATTAACTACATCAGTAACGCTCTCTGTTATATGCAAAAATCTATTTACTCTAATGCCAATTAAGGAAGATTGTGCAGAGGCAATTTCTGTTTCCTCAGTGGCTAGATCGTAAGTTTCTGCTACCGCGTTTATGGAAGGCCGAATCATAGGATGATCAACAGGTTCTTGCACCAGCCGACCGAATAGATAGACCTTCATCTTCCTACCTCTAAGGCTTTGGATATACTCTGCCCCGTTCTTTATAGGCATTATAATTAATTTGTGTTGTTGATGTTATTTATATCTTTTAGATATTATTTTAGTAATCGAATTCACCTAAATACGATTAAAGTTATCCTCATTAATTACTGGATATAAGAAAAACTAGCTCTATCGAAATTTTGTATAATTTCAAATTGTTTATAAAAAGAGTGATTTGTCATGTTCTTTAATTCTGGAAAGATACTAGACGGATCGTCCTTAGCCATTAAGGTAGATATATGCGATTCTCCGAATAAGCTTCGACACAGATCATGTGTCATTTGCCGAACTGCATTTTCGTCTATTATACCAAAGCTATGTAGATATTCATGAGCCAATACCATGTAAAGGTATGAATTATAGTCTTCAGAGGATTTTGAAAGCTGTTTAATAATTCCCAGAACAAATTTATTTAAAACTATAATATTTGATCCCAAAATATGATATGCTCCCAAATTGCTTGGCATGACCTGCAAAATTAAACTTAACCCAGCTCTATGTAGATCAAATATCTTTGAGACAGTAGACTTGACTAACTCAAATATTCGTTAAAGTCAATCAACTTAGCAATTTTGCTTTGATTGCGAATATGCTCATCTGATGGAACCAAGATAATTAACATTCCTCTCAACACAAGTATAAATGCATAGAACCTTGCTCAACAAGTAATTACAATTTGCTTATCCAAATGAACTGATTATTTATCTAGAAAATGGAACATTATTTGTTATTCTTGTATCATTGTATTAATCGACTATAACAGTAATCTTTTTTATAGAAAGGCTATGGCTACACCATGTGACTATGAATCATACAGATTTGTTTTCCTTGATCAGCGACTGTCCAGACTTTCCTCGGAAGGGCATTATCTTCAGGGATATCAATCCCCTTTTACGCACGGACCATGCATTACATTATATTTCAAACGAATTATACCGTAGATTCAATAAATTTACTATTGAAAGCATTGCAGGTATAGAGTCCAGAGGTTTTGTTATAGCGACAGCACTAGCGTTAAACTTTAATAAAGGTTTGATAATGATTCGAAAGGCAGGTAAGCTGCCCGGTGAAACTCTCAAGGAATCATATGATATCGAATATGGTAGTGCCATAATGGAAATACAAAAAGATGCGATAAAACCCCGCCAAAATGTCCTGATAGCAGATGACCTGATTGCAACAGGCGGGTCAGCCGTTGCTGCTGCACATCTTATCGAAAAGTTAGGGGGTATCGTTACAGGATTTGCATTCGTGATAGAACTGGCTAATCTCGATGGAGCGAATAAGTTGAGGGCCCTAGGCTACAACGTGCAATCATTAGTGGTGTATAAGTGACATCCAATAAATTCTCTGCAGATATTGGCCTTATAGGAGGTACAGGAATTTATGATTCTGGACTCCTAAATGATAAAAAAGAAATTAAAATTCATACTCCGTATGGCGAACCATCAGATTCAATTACTATCGGTAAGTTCTCCGAACGAAACATTGCTTTTATTCCTAGACATGGAAAAAACCATCGAATTCCTCCTCATAGGATAAACAATCGTGCAAATATTTGGGCGTTGAAAGAACTTGGAGTGACAAGAATTATCGCCCCATCTGCGGTAGGAAGTTTACAAAAAGAATTCAAGCCAGGCGATATTGCTATACCTGATCAATTCATTGACTTTACTAAAGGAAGACAATATACTTTTTACGATGGTGGAGAGGTTTGCCATATCTCTGCTTCCGATCCGTTCTGTGCTGAACTAAAAGAACTTACAGTAGAGTGTGCTAATAATTTGAATTATAAAGTTCATGACAATGTTACATATGTTTGTATAGAAGGACCAAGGTTCTCTACTCGGGCAGAATCTCTTTTTTTTAGGGAAGTAATGAAAGCACACATAATTGGGATGACGGTGGTTCCTGAGTGTATATTGGCTAGAGAGGCAGAAATTTGTTACGTCTCGATTGCAACTATCACGGACTATGATGCCTGGACCGATATTCCAGTAAGTTCTAATAAGATAATAGAAACATTGCAAAAGAATATCGAAAAGACTAAAAAATTGGTTGGGCAGTTAATACCAGTAATAGAGAATGAAAGGAATAAATGTGCATGCGGAAATGCGCTTGAAGGAGCATTGTTATAAGGTCATTCGTGTATTTTTAGCCCTTTGGGAAGTATAACATCTCCTTCAATTAATTTGCGTTGTATCGTTAATTGCAATACATCAGGGTCTATTCCCATTTTGCTGATTATATTTAGAGTCTTTTTTGAAATATTAACTGCGATGTTATGCCCACCTATTCTGCCGAATGCTACTGCAGTAAATCTAAACTGTTTATCATTAACAAGAAAATACCCTATCAGCTTGCTGGCAATATTGCTGCCTCTAGCATTTTTAACAAAAATAGTTATTGGAATACTTTCATCGCTTCGTATCCCTTCAGCCATCATTTTGCGTTCTTCTGCTCGGTAATTTCTACGCTTCGATTTATATTGTTCTCAACAAGAAAATTCCACCAATCTGGATGCATTATTCTATAGTCTTTCACATCAACTTCAACTGTCGTCTCATCATCGGTATCAGTAAATTTGAAATTACCTTGTCTTATTATTTTTATCAACTTCCATCTATCATTGCCGGCTTTCTTCCTATTAATTGCAACAGCCCATTTTTTATCCTTATCAATCTTTGGCATACCTATATTATCTGCAATTTCTAAAATTCCCAGTCTTTTTTCTTCACAAAATAGTTCCTTTGTTATCACGTTTCGCCATATGTCAATGGCTCCTACTGTTCTTCCTTTTTCATTAATATTGATAACGCCGAAATAAACAACCTTGTCTTCACCTATTGGCTCTGAAGTAGTCATGTTGCTTGTATTACTGCAGAAAAATGACCTTAATTAGTTCTTGCATGATCATAAGGTCGTTCTAGCAATTTGCCCATATTATCAACTTTCAAATTCTTTTTAAAGACAATATTATCTTCCTGACATCTTTTTTTATATCTATTAGTTATAGCGAATCGAGGATGTAGTGATTCATATTGTGTCGCGGTGAAATCGATGATCATTCCCTTATTGGTTAGAGATTCTGCTATTTTTTTGGCATCTTGAAGAGAATAGCCCAGAAGGTTTGATATATCTTGAGGGTCCATCATACCGTTTTTTACAATTGAAACAAATACCTTTGCTTCTTCTACTGAGATTTTTAATTCAGAAACGAGTTCCTCTTCAATATTGTCAATATTGACTGTCAAACAGTAAATGCTATTGATATCGACGATATTAAAATGATTCTATACATACTAATCTCAAATATACTATGCAATTCAAATCATATTCTGAGATTACCATTCGAGCCCAGTTATAAAGAAATAATCAAATAGTGTTATGCCAATAAAAGTATCTATTCATCATCGAGTTTCGATATAGACTTTTGCCTATGTATAGGCATAATGCTTATTGTTATGTTATAATTCTCTAAGATTGATTATGGCTTCTGGGTTGGAAAATATGAATATTGATGAATTTGTTGATGCTGAAGAAATTTTTTTTGAGCTAGCCAGCCAACAAAGGTTGTCGATAATTTTCGGTCTCTACCAAAAGAAGGCTAAGCTCTCTGAACTTTCCAAGGATCTTGGAATAACTATGCAAGAAGTACATAGAAATGTTAACAGGCTACAAGATGCAGGACTAATAGAGAAAGATTCAGATGGAATTTTTTCTTTGACTACATTTGGAAATACAATAATCAAGCAAATCCCTTCCTTTGACTTTTTGTCACAACATAAAGAATATTTCTCAGAGCACACATTAGGAGAACTTCCAATGAAATTTGTACAGCGGATAGGTGCCCTAAATAATTGTGAATTGGTAAGAGGGATCGTTACTATTTTAGAATTTTGGAAACAGATATACAGAGAATCTGAAAGTTACATATTTGAAATAATTCCACAGGTGCCACTTGATCTCATAGAACCTATATTATTTAATGTTAGAGATAGAGGGATAAGACTATGTTATATATTTCCAAGAGATGTTATCATTCCGAAAGGAAGAACCGAACTTCTAAAGAGGCTAGGATTCGATGAGCTTTATAATACGGGTAGAATAGGAAGGCGTATGGTAGATAAAGTTCAGGTCGCTGCAGTTATTAATGAGAAAAAAGCATCAGTACTTTTTCCAACTCAGAAAGGTGAGACCGACATGAACCTAATGTTCTACAGTGAAGATCAATTGTTTCACGATTGGTGTCTTGACTATTTCTGGTTTAGATGGTATGGTTCCGAAAGCTTTGAGGAAGATAAACTCAGAGAGATATAACATAGATATTAATTCATTTCATCCAGTCAATTGGTATGTCTTGATATATTCCATTAGGCAGGACCCTTCTAATTGATATCGGTAATGCCTTCAAATCTAATTCTGCTATTGCTAATGAAATAGAATCTCTTACGTCATTTGGTATTCTAATTAACGACGGCGCTCCCAAAGATAACTGGAGAGATCTCGCGCCTGTGATTCTTGCTCTTTCAAATCTTGTGAGCCGTTGCGGTCCAATTAGAACCTGATTTCCTTTTGCGGTAACTTCCCTTAATTCAAAATCAATTTCATTATACGTAACTACTTCGTCTTCCGGACGGGTAGACTTAAGTGAATCTACTACTTGGACTGTTGTCTGTCTGCTATCATCAACAGACTGATTTGTTTCTAAGGATCTCTTTGAATTCTTACTCGATGCACTCTTTTTTCCCTTGGAATCTACCTTCTTCATGCTTTTTTCTTTGAGGTTTAATGGTTTTTTTGACTGGGATTTATGAGGTGAAGAATCTTTTAATACCAAGAATACTGCAACAGCTATTAAATATATAAATAAATGTTGCTAATCTTTCAAAGAAGTCAAAACATAAGATTATACGTTTTGATTATATACTATTTTTAATAATT
This sequence comes from Nitrososphaeraceae archaeon, assembly GCA_035264705.1. Lineage (GTDB taxonomy): Archaea > Thermoproteota > Nitrososphaeria > Nitrososphaerales > Nitrososphaeraceae > JAJNBK01. The sequence continues at coordinate 8,713 of DATFPS010000039.1, forward strand.
CTAGAGAGTGGATAAGCCTCAGATAGCTGGTTCGATTTCAAGAACTCCTATGATTGTACAAATATTGGATAAGGGAGTAGCTCCTAGTGAGCTAATACGTCACCTCTCGCCATCGTGTGTTAGAATGATTCTGAACTGCCTTCCGCTGCAGGATAGAATTCATAAATATTCAGACTCAATAGTATATATTGAAACAAGACTTGTAATCGGAGCAGAGAAGCAAAGAACTCAGTTCATGCGTGGAGACATTGCGTATATGACATCTAATAGTTCTATATGTATATTCACCAAAGATACGGTCATGACACCTATGAATCCTATAGGAATCGTTAAATCAAATTTAGAAATTATTGAATCTACTCAGTCAGGCGATATTATGATATTAAAAAAAATGTAAATACTCAAAAAAACAATCGTTAGCCTTAAAATCAAAATCTGGGATTGCGTCTTATTTTACTAGTTCATAAACCCTGTGTCCACTATATCCGCCTGCATTTCTGACAATCCCTTTGGATTCGGCGGATTTTATAAAAGCATTAGCAACAGAAATTTTTACGCCTGCAGATCTAGCATAGCTCTGTATCGTAACTGCTTTCATACTTTGAAGTAGTTTCAATCCTTGAGGTTCTTCCACAAGTACTGATAACTTCTGTCTTTGCTGCTGTTTTGAACCTATTTTCTTACTGTCTTCTTTCTTAGATGACTTTGTATCGCCAACCTGAGTATTAGCCTTATCTGAAGATCCAACGGTAGTCTTTTGTTTATTGCCACCCATACTGAAAGAATTTGCTTAGTTCTAATTTATAAATTATAGGACGACTAATGGGTTTTATATCATTGAAAACTATACCACGACATTTTAATTGACATAAATATTCAACCGTTCCAGCCTCTTAAACAATAAAATAATAATTAATTTATATCATAATGTGTTTTATGCTCTTAATGCCCTTACCTTACATTGATTTTGAAGATTACAACTATTAAGTTATTATATAGAGCACTTGGATTACTTGACTTAGCTATGCTAAAGATAATCGTTAGATAATCTAATTACTTACATAGGTATCTGTTTAATAAAATTTAAAGCATAACCTATCTTAATTCAAATATTGGATTTTACTTTGGTTGCAGAAACTTTTGAAAAGATGGAAACTACTGCAAGCAGGCTTGCGCTCACCGATCATCTGGTATCTTTATTGAAAATAACTCCTGTTGACCTAATTGACAAAGTAGTATATCTTATTCAAGGAAAACTCTATCCAGATTACGAAGGAATTGAATTAGGCTTAGCTGAGAAGATGGCTATTCGAGCTCTTGCATATTCTGCTGGAGTAGATGTTTCAATTATAGAAGGAATTTATCGTAGGACTGGGGACATAGGAGTTGCTGCGGAAGAGATTATGAAAACAAAGAATCAAACTACTCTATTTAGCGAAATAATGACAGTTGAGAGGGTTTATTATACTTTAGACAGAATTGCTCGTACTACAGGATCAGGCTCCCAGGAAATTAAAATGCGACTTGTCAGTAACCTGTTGAATGATGCTACCTACCGTGAAGCCAAATATATTATGAAATTTATCACGGAAAGTCTACGGTTGGGTATCGCAGATCATACCATAATGGACGCATTAGCATTGGCGTTTACAGGAAGTAGAATACATCGGCATATTTTAGAAAAAGCTTACAACGTATCAAGCGATCTCGGAATAGTGGCCAGACTTTTAGCAACAAAAGGTCTTGAAACCGTAAAATCCTTGCAAATAACATTGTTCAAACCAATCAGGCCAATGCTGGCTGAACGTGTGCGTACTTCAGCAGAATGTATAGAAAAAATGAATGGGATAGCTGCAGCAGAGTATAAATTAGATGGAGAGAGAATACAAGTACACAAAGGTAAAGGAAAAGTAGATTTATTTTCAAGAAGACTAGAAAAAATCACACATCATTATCCTGATATCACAGAGGCTGTCAAATCTCTTACACTAAGCGAAGCTATTTTTGAAGCAGAAGTTGTACCAATCAATCCATTAACTGACGAATACCTTCCATTTCAGGAGTTAATGCACCGGCGTAGAAAATATGAGATAAAGCAGGCAGTAGAGAATTATCCTATAAGCCTGAATTTCTTTGATGTATTATACATTGATGGACGAGATACAACATCTTTGCCATACTTTGAAAGACGTAAAATAATTGAGAAAATATTCGATATGGATAAAAAAGATAGGATTAGAATTGTTCCCCAAGCTATTGTAAAAAATACTGAAGAAATTGAGAGGTTTATGGCATTAGCCATAGAAAATGGATGCGAAGGCTTGATGTTAAAGCAACTTTCAAGTAATTATCGTGCCGGAGCTAGGGAATTTGCATGGATAAAGCTGAAACGTGAGTATCGTAGTGATATCGCTGATACGGTCGATCTCGTTATCGTAGGGGCTCTCTTCGGTAGGGGTCGCAGAGTTGGAAAATATGGCGCTCTTTTACTTGCCTCATATGATTCCAATTCAGATATATTTAGAAGTGTATGTAAAGTTGGAACTGGATTTACAGATGAACATCTTCAACAATTCTACAGGAACTTAGAGGATCATATACTATTACATAAACATCCCAAAGTCGACAGTGGAATAGATATGGATGTATGGTTTGAACCTAAAATAGTAATAGATGTAATTGCCTCTGAAATAACATTAAGTCCATCTTATACCGCTGCAATGGATCGGATGAGAAAAGGCTACGGATTGGCTCTACGATTTCCCAAATTCACTGGCAAAATAAGGTATGATAAGAATCCCAAAGATGCAACCAATGTCGAAGAATTAATCTCAATGTACAAAGGACAGTTGAAGAGAATAAAAAACGAATAGTTGCATCTGACAATGACAGATACAATATGCGGATAAAAATTTGTTTGCATTAAATATGGTTTGCATTAAATATGTTTTGACCACCAATATCTAGATTAAATGCAAATCTGTTTTAACCCCTCTCTGATGTCATCATCGATGGTTTCACATTTACTACAAGTTTAAAGTTTGTAAGTATATCTTTGCATCTGTTGCGTATTGTAACTTCTGTAATGCCTGCTAGACTAGATATATCCATTTGCAGAAGATTAAAGCCAAGCAACACTGCAGCAAGATATATGTATGCTGCGGCGAGACCATTAGGAGCCTTACCATCTCCTAGAAGGCTATCCTTTGTTTTATGTGCGATGTCAATTGCTAATCTCTCAACTTTTGTGTCAATTTTTGCTGTATTTGCAAGCTTGGATATGTATTGATCAATTGCAAGAGTCACAGGAATCGGTTTTGGTTGTATTACTGAAGGTGAAGAAAAAGTAGACTTGAAAGATGAGCCGGGGGAGGAAGATGATATACTACTATTGGTGGTATACGACTGTTCTTCTGTAAAAACGCCCATCTCCATAACCATTATCCTATAGTATTTGGCTGCAAGTTTTATGCTATATGCATGTTGTTTAGTTATACCAGCTGATTTAACAATTTCTTCTAATGACCTTACAACAGAAAACCTCTTACAGGCAAGGTAAATTGTCGCAGCTGCAATACATGCAATGGATTTTCCCTTTGCTTCATTTTTATTTTCATAATTTCTGTAAAGCATCGCTGCTGTTTCTACCAATGTCTTTGGGAGTGACATTACAGAGCAAGTCTCATTAATTTTAGATAGAACGTTTGATAGCCTTCTTTCTTTTGTAGAAGCAACTCTTATTCTTGAATGCCATCTTCGCATGTTATTCATCTGCTCTGCCATTTGATGGTCAATCGACCTTCCACTATAATCTTTAGAGGTAAAACCAATTTCAGTTCTTAAACCATAATCATGTAATGAGAAGCTGGTAGATCCGCTGGCACGGGTAGTTTTCATTTTCTCATCAAAGTCAGTTGCATGGGATTCTGGACCGTAATCGTCAATCTGCTCCATTACTACGTATCCACACTTTTGGCAAACGTATTCGCCCTTGCTATAATCTTGAATTAGTCCTGACTGACATTCTGGACACTGTGTATAGTATTCTGTCGAAGTCATTGCTGATTCTCTCCAAGATTATTATAACGTCGGTAGTCTTTCTGTTGCTTGCGGACACGGGATCGAGAAGCTCTTCTCTTAGCCAAAACTCCTCCATTAAATACATTAGTGCCAATGATTTTTTTTATTCTGTCAGTAAAAGGTGCCACCGAAGCGTAAGGTGCCTTTACAGGACCAATTACTTCGATTACTTTGCCTATGCGTTTTCCGCTAGCATCGAGTAGTAGTTGTCCAGTTTTAATTTGTTTACCATCTTTTTTAAGCCTGACAATAATCCTTCCGCTTTTTGATAAATGCATAACCTCCCCTAATTCGTTCATTTTCAATCACTCTAAGTTTTACTTATTATCATTTTGTTCTGTCAAGAATAATTAAGTTTATTGATAAACAAAATATGTATTAACCCAGATATGATCTCTGACATATGAAATTGTATCTTCACATTCTATCTATGAAGAACTTTTTGTTTATTTCTTTTTTGCACCATTTTTTCTGCAATCGTGTTGATGGTTAAAGATTTCTTTATGTCAGAAGGTTTCAAAATCATAATATAACCTGATTTTACGAAGGATCTCCTTGGATACCTAGCCTGGTCATTTGTTTCTTCTTTTGTTGGATTATATCCAGCCGCCACTGCAGCATCTATTAGTTCAAGTAAGCTGGGATCAAAGACTGATTTATCACGTTTTACTTTACGACCTTTACTCCTAGACAGATTTTTGTTAAAATAGTCAAGCCATAAAATAACATGATCGTAATCTTTCAACTAAGGCTATACAATTTAAGATTAATATTAATTTAATGACTTCTAG
>DATFPS010000040.1:0-2640 GCA_035264705.1 Nitrososphaeraceae archaeon
GATTTACACTCTTTTGGGTATACGAAAAACAGATGTAACAACAAGTAGTCATTACAGTAAATCAATTTGCAACACAACAATTACTATAGCAAATATCTAAATAATATCGACTTGTTAACTAATAGGCTAAGATAATACCACACATACAACTCCACAATGAAGGATTATCATTCTTATAAAAACTCACATAAATATGCCATTATAGCATTTTACGGTAAACCTACCTATGAAAGTGGATGATCTGCTGTAGGAATTTCAGCAATGTCTCTGCTATAAATTTCTTTGAATTCTCGTGGCTTTGCATCTTTGAATACATCCTTACTACAATATTTCATAGAATATGCTGCCATCATATCTAAAATTGGTTGTAAAGCCAGAGCTTTTTGTGTTGGATAATATTCTATTCTTATGGGTATTTCATGAGAGTAAACCTTACGCTTTATTAATCCAAGTCTCTCCATTTCTCTGAGTCTTGTAGATAGAGTTTTGGGATTACTTTTTTCAATTGAGTTTAGTAACTGGTTAAACCTACTTTGTTTACCATTTATCATATTTCTTAAAATTAAAACAGTAAATTTTTTGCCAATTAATTTAAATGTGTTATTAATAGGACAACATTTCATTTCGCTATTTTCTGATGGGTTTATTATTTGTGTGATGGCACTATTAGAAGCAATTGTAGAAGTAGGAGTACTAGTTTCCATAGCTTCTATAAAACACCATTTTCTTATATAGTTACCTTCGTATATTTAGTAACATACTCACCATATTGCAATCTACTAACTGGAAGTTAACTTCCGTATTTATATATAATTACTATATTATAGTTACTTATGATAGGATACGAAAATGTAATTTCTAACTTTGAAAATAATGATAATAGTAATTCCAAAAAGAGGAGAGAGTATTCTAGCTCACAAATACAAACTTCTTCTTCTATTATTCCTGCTTCTAATTCCGTATGCTCTACCTGCAGATGTAATCAAACAATTACAGATACTGAATCTGGCGAAATTATATGTAGTAAATGTGGTCAGGTTATTTCAGACAAGATTGAAGAAATACGACCTGAATGGAGGAATTTTGCATCATCGGATGGGCCTAATGACAAAAGCAGGATAGGTATGTCAACATCCTTAGCTAGACATGATATGGGACTATCAACAATCATTGGAATGACGGACAGAGATGCTAGTGGACAAAAAATAGATGCAGTAATGCGCTCTACAATCGACAGATTGAGGACATGGGACTTTAGAACACAAACTCACAGTCCTACCGACAGAAGTCTTAGGCAGGCTTTCTTTCAACTTGGTGTATTAAAGGACAAACTTGGACTATCAGATACAGTAGTTGAGAAAACGGCTTATATCTATAGAAAGGCCCAAGAACGAGGATTGGTACGAGGTAGGACAATTTCTGGAATTTTGGCTGCTGCGGTATATATTGCATGTAGAGAGTTGGAAACTCCAAGGACTTTAAAAGATATAGCTACAGATAGTAACATTAAACTCCACGAAGTTGCTAAAAGCTATAGACTACTGTACTTTGAACTTGATCTTAAAATTCCAATAGTTGATCCTTTGAAATGTATTGCAAGACTAGCAAACAAATCTAACCTGAGTGAGAAAACTAAACGACAAGCATCAGAGATTATGAACAATGTTACTAAAAGAGGAATATCGGCTGGAAAAGATCCGATGGGACTTGCCGCATCTGTACTTTATTTATCATCTTTTAATACAGGAGAGAATATAACTCAGAATAATATTGCTTATGCTGCGGGCATAACAGAAGTGACTCTTAGAAATAGAGTAAAGGACCTAAAGGATCGGAACGTATTCAAGAACAATAATAATATTCAAATTCACTTTACCAACTAGAACGATAATTACGTACTGCTTTTTTTGGCATAGTGGTGATCAATCAACTAAGATTTAGGGTGAAGTTAGCTGCAGATCGTCTTAAATTATCATCAGTAACCACCTGGCCATGTTTAAATAAAAATCATACATCTCCCAGGACTTTCCTCGAGCAGCATCAGTAGCGGTCTCTGCTGCTAACGTAGCTCTATATGCGCAGGGGCGAACTTCGGTAACCGGGAATTTACGAAATACAAACGTAATTTGCTTCTTAAACGTGCTTGAATTGCTTTTGGATCATATAGGCCTGGGCGCAATACGAAGATTATGAATTCCATATTCTACCAAAGTTACAGGTGCGGTTACAGGTCCTTGAATATGATCCCCCACGTTCGCTTAGAGGATATCTCTTCTATTACTTCTTGATTATATCGAAATTATAATAATAATATATGAGATCAGCTCACAAATATGCCAGTAATACAAATAAAAATAATCAAGGGAAGATCTGTCCGACAGAAAAGACAACTGATTAGAACATTATTAAGAAGATAGACAGGGAAGGATTATGAAAACAGAAGAGGAAAAGCTAAGAATCTTAACCTATGAACTTTCAAAAAAGAATTGGACAGATATAAAAATTCTTAAATAGATATGAAATACAAAAGAAAAATAATAGTAATAGTAATAATAGTAATATCAATTATGCAGTATACATAATATTATTATTACTTTGAATGCATTCTTGTTTATAATATCGCCTAATGATCTAAAAAAA
>DATFPS010000041.1:0-4079 GCA_035264705.1 Nitrososphaeraceae archaeon
TTCTTCTGAGCAATCTTAAAGTATCCTTATTGCACATTCACCTACAGTTGATATGAGCGTAGATCCTGTTCATTATCTATGCCAAACCGATTTTCGATTAGGGGAAGTGATTAAGTCTGTTGGAAAGTATTCAATTAAAACCACAAATGATCCGTTCCTATCACTAATCAGGTCTATAATCTCCCAACAACTTGCAGAAAGAGTTGCTAATGTTATATATGGACGATTTCTAGAGTATTACAATAATGTTTCACCTATACCCAAGCAGATCCTATTGACTCCAGATAATATACTGAAAATCAAAGTCGGACTGTCTAGTAAAAAGATAGAATACATAAAAGATCTTTCCGCAAGAGTGATAGATAGGAGATTAGACTTAGCGTTGACATTAGAAATGAGTGATGATGAAATTGTTAATCAATTGATACAAGTAAAAGGAATTGGTAAATGGACGGCAGAAATGTTTATGATATTTTGTCTAGGAAGGCCAGATATCTTTCCCGTAGGTGATTTAGGCGTCAGAAAGGCTATCCAGAAACTATATACCTTGCCAGAACTTCCTACACCTTCTACAATGTTGGCCATATCTCAGCCATGGAAGCCTTACAGAAGCATAGCTACATGGTATCTGTGGAAATCACTCTCTAAATTCAATTCAATTGGATAAATAATGGAAGAAAATCTTAATTACGTTAGATACATTTCTATTAACCATAACCAGGTGCTTCCGTATTCAATACAAAGGGGGAACAAATTTTTCGAGGCTACTATTGATGCATTCATATTTGTATGCCATTGAAAGAATCTTTTCCTCCTTAAAGGGAGAACCTACAATCTGCACTCCTACAGGCATTCCATCTTTAGATAATCCTACAGGAATACTAACTGACGGTAGACCTGTGCTATTAAATACGATGGTGTTTCTCAATAAAGCTTCACGTATTTTTATAACCTTGCCACCAATATTGCTAACTTCCAGATCATCAAATCTAGGTGCGGTGATAATAGTTGTTGGCACAACAATGACATCAACTTTTTTTAGTAATCTTAGAAGTTCATATCTTAATTCATACCTTAATTTATGAGCACGAATATATTCAATAGCGGGTATTTTAGTACCTTCAATTAGCATATTTCTTACATCTTCAGAGTAATCATTGGCTTTTGTTTTAAGCCATTTTAGGTGTATTTCTGCTGCTTCTGCAAATCTTATGCTTCTCCATGTTTCAGAAATATATTCTGTCTTTTCCATATTTATCTCAAAAATACAATCGGATAAGCCCATATTGTCGATGAAAGTATGAATAATATGATCTACTTCTACTTGTAGATGCTCGAAAAAGTATCTTTTTGGTAATCCGATAGACATTTTCTTGTCAGTAGTTTCTGTGAGAATTTTTCTATAGTCAGGAACACCTTCATTCTCTGTAAATGGGTCGAATCGATCCTGGCCTGCAATAACCTGTAATACAACAGCTGCATCCCAAGCACTTCTAGTTATGCATCCAACATGATCTAGCGAAGGTGCTAAATCCATAACTCCATATCTGCTGATCCTTCCATATGTAGGTTTTAAACCTACAACGCCACATAGTGAAGATGGAACTCTAATAGAACCACCCGTATCAGTTCCTAAAGATACAGGTACCATACCCGATGCAACTGCCACTGCAGATCCGCCGCTAGAGCCACCGGATATCTTGTCAATATTCCATGGATTTTTGGAAGCACCGTAATGAGGATTCATACCTGTTATGCCAGAAGCAAATTCATTCAAGTTATTTGTACCGATTAGAATGGCTCCTGCTTTCTTCATTCTTGCAACTATAGTTGCATCTATTTTTGATATATTATTAGACATAATTTTTGAACCTGCTGTACATCTAACTCCTTCTGCAGAAATGATATCTTTAATTGAAAACGGAATACCTTGTAATGGTCCACGATGTATTCCCTGCCTGATTTCGTTTTCAGAGGTCTCAGCATCCTTATATGCTCGCTCAGTTATTATACTAAGGAAAGAATTCAAAATTGAATTATATTTATGAATTCTTTTTAAGCAAATTTCAACTAAATCGATTGAGGATAAATCTCCATTTTTTATTCTCTCTGATAATTGCTTTATGCTGGATAAAGAAGTGGTCGACTCTTTTACCATTATTCAATATCATCAGCAACTTTAAAATATATATTTCTGGATTTTTTGAAGACTGGCTATGAATTAGCGGCAAATAATAGTCAAGAACACATGAATGCATAATCTCGTATCAGAAGTATGTCAGATAACTATACACTATATACGTGTCAAACGCAGATCAAATACTATAGAGATAAATATTAACGCATTCTTGCAATTACATATACGAAGTTGAACAAAAAAGATGAAGTAAATACATTGTTGAAGCTATACGATATCTATGATCGTCATAGAGAATCAATCCTTTGGTTTCTTCATCAAATTGATGTACAAAGCTACGAAGAATATGAACAAAAGTATCAAGGAACAGCAGAAGGCTTATTTCACTTTACTGCAGTTTGTGGCTTTTTTGAGTTATCTGGCGTACTGGTTAATTCTCGATTGATAGATCAAAATATCTATTTTGATGTTTTTAATCCTACTCCTTATTGGCAAAAAGCTAAATTGATTGTAGAAGGAATGCGAAGAGAAAGGCCACACATATATGAAAACTTTGAACTATTAAATAAGAAAAGGTTAATGTGGAGAAAAAGAAGGAGAAATAAAATAAAAATTTCATAACAAGATCCTCGTAGTAAAGACATCCCTCAATCTTTTGAAGAATTCATAAATGTACAACCAAGTTTTTATCATAAAGATGCATTATATACATATCGATATATATATATATATATGAGTCTTTCATCTAATCTAAATAATAGCTCTATGTCTATGCTCTTTTTATGATCAGCAGAATCTAAAGTAATAATAAGACAGAATACCTTTTAATACATCTATGGAAAAATTTCTTCAATTGAATATTATCAAAAAAATAGATTGATGCTGGATTGATACATTTTATTTTTAGATATTATAGAATTAGATGAGAGATGACTATCGCACTATTTGATTCATATATATATATATTTCAAAGCTTGGAAGATGAGATAGTTATGACAATTATAACTAAAACAACTCAGATTAAAACAAGAGGTGAAAATGACATGATAGACATTACAGGACAAACATCGAAAGCAGTTGAAGAAAGTAAACTGGAAGATGGAACTATTACAGTGTTTGTTTCAGGTTCAACTGCAGCAGTAACTACTATAGAATATGAGCCTGGACTCAAACAAGATTTTCCAAGAATGCTGTCTAGAATTATACCAAAAGATATCGAATATGAACATGATAATACTTGGCACGATGGAAATGGACATTCTCATGTTCGAGCATCCTTGATAGGACCAGGCTTAACTATTCCATTCAAAGCAGGTAATTTAATGCTAGGCGCTTGGCAACAAATAGTCTTGTTAGAAACAGACACAAAGCCTAGAGAACGCAAGATTATTTTGCAGATAATAGGTGAATAAATTTAGAAAATGTACTCTATGAGCCTAAATCATTCTTTAAATAAAAGCAACCAAATATAGTAATGCTTTTTCTTTATATCTGACGTTCTCTATATACTTAGAAACCTCTGCACATATTACTTTTCATCTCTTTTTACTGGCTGGTAACTTTCAGAAAGTGTAAAGGATTCATCAGGATCGCGACAGTGTTGTCTTCCTTTATCAGTAATACTAATTCTCTTGTCAGGATGTTCTATTATATATCGTAGCTCATCTCGAAAAAACTTTATGGCCAAAGGTGCGATTTGGTCTTGATCAAATGCTGATAGATCATCATTATCTTTCCAAAGTTCATCTACAGCGAACATAGTAGGTTGACCTTTTCGTTTAGCATCATCATGTTTTTCGCAAAGTATTTTCATAAAATTTGCTCCTATAGTGCGTCTGTGATTTTCGTATAGTTGTGAATTGGTATTATTATCATTTGACATTATTCCATCGGATGTAAAATATATTCTCTTTTATGATTTAAGGGTTGATAATCGATACAA
>DATFPS010000042.1:0-7704 GCA_035264705.1 Nitrososphaeraceae archaeon
AAATTCATTTGTTGATCGAATCTAAGTAAGATACCTTTGATTGCTTTTCTTCCCTTCAATTTTATGAGCACAGATTTACCTATGTTCTCATGAAGAACTTTTCCTATAATGTCTACTGATGACATTAGTAATCTTACAGGTGAACAAACTATATAAGGTAAAAAGATCGGGAAATGTAATCTAGATATCATCAATGTATTGCATATTGATGCTTAGTATTATCGATGACTAATTTATATAAAAAATATAACTTAAAGTAGTCTAATTTATCTTGCCACTATTAATCTCGTTAATACATATTAATTCTATGATGCTATATATGTGTTCAAAATGTAAATCATGAAGGAGTCATAGAATGTGAAACTACTCACTGCACGTGTTGCTCCCAGAATGAGTATGATAGTAGACGGTAAAAGATCATCAAGAGATACTCTAAATGCAGGAGGTCAAAAAGATTTGAGTAATTTGATGAAAATAAAATATTTTCTGTTTGTAAAGTTCGATGTTTATATTGTCATCTCGTTTTCCTGGCTTTTATTATAGGTTTCCTCTTATGCATTCTTGTTAATTCTACAATTAGAAATTGGATGAGAATGAATTATATCATATAGTAGCATCTTCCCCTTGGAAATGTGTCAATGCAAAATTAAAAAAGATATGTTGTGCTTCTATACCCATGTCATCGAATGATATTACTGACCAGCGAGAAAATATGAGGAAATTCTATGAAGACATTTACATATTCTTAATAACAAATATCGTTAATATTCTAACAACTAAGGATATAATAAATGTCAGATTATGAAGGAGGTACATTCCGATGTAAAGTCTGTGCAAAGGAATTCCTTACAAAAAATGAGGCGGATATGCACTATCAAAGAGTTCACTCTGATGAAGTTACTTCAATTGGCGAATAATAAAATAAGAGACAACACTGTCTATCTGTTTGCAATAATGACTTAGTCCAAGGCCTAACGTCTTCTCTTATATCGTTTTTGATGCTTTATTCACATTTTAACTAAAAATTGAGTTTTTTGCAAATTTTCAAAATTCTGGTTTGTTGTTGTATTACCTGATTGTTGTTGTTTAGTATTTTTATTCTAAATCCTTGATTGTCAATGCCATTTTTTGCTATCCTAATAGCAGACATTTTATTTTAGATTTACTACTTTCAATAACTTGTAATGTTATATTATTTAAAGAAAAAGATGCATATATAATGATACATAACTACCCATTTTATGACATTCACCAACACATCTACATCACATGCATAGTTTGCAGTAGTGCATATCAGGGCATTCTTACACTCTTTAGCTCATGCATCACAAATCTTCGTATTTGACATATTAGAACATGAATACAAGGATCCTAGACATACTTGTTGAGAGTTACGGTTCAGTTCAGTTGTATGCATCTTGCCATTGATTTTACTCAACTAACCATATCTTTCAAATCTCTATAAAGAGACAGAGATATATTTCCCTTGTGTAGAGATGCTGTCAGCGGGGTGGGGAAGCCAGTTATCTCTGAAAAAAGAGAGGCTAAGTAATCCCGGCGGGCTCATAACCCGCAGAGCGGTTTCCATCTTTGCCGAAAGCAAATGGCCGTATGTTCAAATCAACCCCCCGCTACTATTTTCAAAATGCAGTATGTATTTGGGTTATTTCACAATAGATTCCAAATTCTTCTGATGCTTTCTTTTAACACTGTATAATTTCTCTAATTTTGTGTGTTTAATTTCCTAGACGAAAGATTTTTAATAATACATTTGATATTTCTTATTCTTTTGTAAGAGAAATAAGCTAATTTTGTATATTATCCTCTTCTTATATTCCTGGCTTCAGTCAGAATGTTTAGTCAAGCAGCGCATGATCGATATGTTTAATGTCTTTAGACTAACTTTAAGCTAAATTAGTGTATGTGATTTCTGAACAAATTTACATTGTTGTTTTTTTTGGTATTAAAGATTGTGATCTTATTCATATATACAACTGTCCAGAGCTATTTTTAGTGATTGAAGAAATTCTGACGCCTCTTATTTCCTCAAGGTCGAATATTTTATGCAACTCAATCAACCCCGTCAAGATAATGACTTTTTGTATGTTGCTTTCAAATGAGACAGATATATAACATTACTAATGATTTCGATTATATATAATTAGGATATAGAACATTATGGTTCTATTATGTGGCGAAAGAAAACCATTTAACAATTAATTTTGATTCTGAGATAAAACTTGGTGATTTCTTCTCGATTCCATATCTATTGATAGGCTTCGTTAAATGCCTATGTGAGTTTGGAGCCGGAAGATAAAGTCCAATTTCAATGTTTCTATCTCTTGCTACATAAACTTTCTTTGCATGACTGTCTTTATATCCACATCTATTACATTGGAATCCTTTATTCTTTCCCTCCGATTTCATTCTCTTTCCACAATTCTTACATAAAGGATTGGATATATCATAAGTTTGAACGAGTTTCAAGATAGAAAGATACTCTATATTCAAAATTTTTGCATATTGGGATGTTGCTTTCCTGACTCCGCATCCAATTTTAACTAAATCGCCTATTTCCAACTGTGATGCGATGTTTGTTAAACATGTTGGCTCATATATTGCAGCAGGAAAAAGGGTGCCAGTAAAATCAACAACCATAAACAAGACATGCCCTCCTTGTATTGTAAGAGGTTTCGTTTTTATATTGCATTGAACATGACCTGCCATATGAGCTTTAACCTTTGATAAATTTAACTGATTTTTCAAATGCATATCTGTTCCTTGGTTCGATCGGAAGACCATATATCCATCCAATTTTTCCTCTGGTCGTAACCTTTCTAATGAGTAAACAACCACTTCTGGATTTTCACCCCTTATACCACAGAAAACAGGATCTGGTCCATGTGGAGTAATTAATATGCGTCTGTGATATTGATCATAATTGTTGAAAGTGTTAGGAAATGTGTATTTGCTATACTCGATTACTTTGGAGACGTCTACTAGCCTAGGGGTCCCGCAATTTTCTGGTTTTCTGTATGCTATCACTTCAAATGTATGGTCGCCATTTAACAAACAACCGATCGCGCTTAATGAGCCTACCAAGCCTTGACCGTTTCCAAAAGTGAAATACTGAATTCCATATTTTTTCGCCAGATTTTCTGCTTTTTGTTTACTTAAAATGTCATACATAGCAATCCTACTAAATTCCTGTATAGCTTGTGGGACCTGTTCTCCATCATAAAATGCAAGACCAGGATTTGCTCCAGAGTTTATTGATGATCCTTCCTCTACAAGTTGTTTTATGTTTTCGATAATTTTATCATGATTTTTTGCCTTAACTCTAAGACAAACAGCGCCATTACCACGGGTTTTCCAGGGAATGTTTGGGTTTAATCTAATCAACAGAGGATAATCAAGAAAGTCTGCTTTTTTCTCTCTCAACAAATAATCTGTAATTTTAAATGCCAATTGGGTAGTGCATCTCCCTTTCAAGGAGTCAGTATCATCAAATCCGATATGCAAAACCTGATTCGTCCCGGCAGTACTGGCATTCATAGTGGTAGATAATCAAAACATCCAACAAATATTAACTATAACCTACAAATGGCTAATTCTATTTATATTTATTATGAAGATGTTAATTACTAAAGTACATTTTTATTCTTGCCTTCAAAAGATTATTTTAGTATATCAAACATTCCAAAGCATTCAATCATTAATAATCTATGTAATGCGATATAAAATGAGTAATGTATAGTGCTTCTAGCAACGTTGTTACAGCCATGACGCAATTTCTTTGTATTGTCATTCTTGTCTCTGTATATTGTTGTGCATTGTTGTAGGTGCAAAAATATAAGTTTGCTGAACTAATGCTTTCAAGCTGCTATAATAAAGGCATTTGAGACACATAGTTGGGAACGTTGGGTATTCTTCTTCTTCTAGATACTACTTATGAGATTACTGATGTTGCAACTTGATTATTTGATGATGGAGCAATTCTATAAATTATCCCATCATCAAATGACAGGATATAAAAAAAACCATCTGGACCTGTTGCCATATCCGTTATACTGCCAAAGCCAGATCCAAAAATAATTGTAGATAATTCCTCTTCATTATCAGCTACAAGATCGATTAGACCTGTTTGACTCGCATCAAATTTTACCCCAGTCCTATCTTCATTAACTTCAAAATAGTATATATTACCATTGTTATTGTCGCCAACGAAAATGTTATTTGCATATTTATCTCCAAGTTTTGATGAATTTAGAAACTCTATGTCTGTAACTGCAGGTGGAATTAGCCAGCTGAATACAGGATCGATATACTGCGATCCTTGAAAACTTACCAAATCATCTACGGATTCGCCACTCCTAGAAATAGGACCCATAACTGTTTGCCATCCACTATTAAAACCTGGTCTGACCAGATTAACTTCATCATACTCGCTCGGTCCATTTTCAGTGTCCCATAACATATTTGTAACAGGATCTATTGCTATTCCGAAACTATTTCTGATACCGTATGCATAATATCTACTCAATACACTATCGCCACTATTTACAAAAGGGTTGTTGGGAGATGCTGAACCATCATTATGATTTACTTTGAATATGACTCCAGTATCATCGGGCGGTGGCCCATCTAGAAAGTTCTGAAGCTTTCCATCATGATTCAGATCTCCTATTATTGCATAAAGATATTGATCAGATCCTATTACTAATTTTCCTGCATTATGATTCGGGCCTGGTATTGCAGGAAGATCTAAAATTAAAGTAGGATTGACAAGAGTTTCTCCATTCCAGTTGTATCGATATACTCTATTTCTTAATGTTTCACCGCCTTCAGTAAAATAAAGGAATACAGTATTATCATCTTCTAGAGTAGCAATTCCTAATAATCCACGCTCATTTTCTGTATCAACCGGTACATTCAACACTGGTTGCTCTTGTAAAATACCATTTGAAATAAGACGCACTGAGCCAGTCTTTTCCAAAACTAAAATGTTATTACTATCCATAAATGCCATACTTGTAGGAGAAGATAATTCCTCAACAACTATCTCTGCCATTAGATTAGGATCGTTGATAACCGGCTGTGCATGAGCATAATCAAAATATCCAATGAATATAATAAACACAATAGTAATCAGGAACACTGCACCAGTTTTGAAAAAGTCGAAGCTGTTTCTCATAATTCTTATCAAGTTATTGTCTGATCCTCTTTTTAGTTATCTAAATCTTATTGTTTATCTACGTATTCAGATCATCATCTAGTTTATGTTTCCTCTTTCAGACATTATCCCAATTACTAACAGGTGAGCCAACAATGTAACCTGCGACTAAGGAGAAAGACAATAGATTAAGACAGCAATTGCAATATATTCAGACTTGTTTTGAGATTTGCTGATATAACTGGTCCTCTACTTTTTCTGCTTATTTTTTATTGGCTTAATCTTGGTTAGATGTCATGTAACTCTAATTTTATATGATGAGTGCAGATATACATTTTCGCATTATACAATATGCATAAGAATTAAAATAATAAAAAGTACGAAATTCTAGTTATTCGTGGCTTTACCTTAATGGACATAAATCCTCACTCATTATGACTTAATTTTCAATTGTCAAGTTCCATTCTTATTATTTTTCTTTTTGCGATTTCATCATCTAGTTGTAAAGATCATCATTCCAATTTCCATAGATATATAATTATAAAATTATGCTGGATATATTATGTTATAAGACAGTATATAAAGAATTGTTAAAATACAACAATTATCATCAATATCAATAATAATTTAGAGAATACTTCTATTCTTATTTAACTATTTCTTCTTTTTCTTCCATGCATGTATCGAGTAATTAATGACAATAACTAATCGACCACAATATATATGAAAATCGTTCTTTGTCTATCCATAACTTGAGTATCTATTCCTCAAATTATCACGCAATTTGAAGGCTAACTTTTCGGCAACTTGTTTTTGATACCCATTAGAATTTACTGGATTTCCTTTAGTAAAGACAACTGGTCCATATACATAATTCTTTCCACTTACTGGAGTTACAGTTTCAAGTGAACCGAGAATTGAATTAAGATAATCATTAGCACTATTTTCTTTAAGAGCAGTCATATGTTGTTCTTGTTCTTCAGTGAGATTCCTTAAAATATTCATTATTACAGGTGGCTCAAGCTTTCTGTACCCAAAGGGCAAAGCACTGCTACTGATCCTTTTTTCTATCTTTGTAGAATCTAAGTCCACCTTCGTTCCAATTACAATTGGTAATGGTTTATAAATTGAGTCAATCTTGAGTTGCCATACCTCATCAGTATTCGAAATTGTAGCATCGAAGAACCCGTCATTTAAAGAAGAACTAGAAATGATGAAATTCCAGTTTTTTGGATTTGACGTGTATTTTTCAAAAAGATATTTGGCAAGATTTCTATCTTGTAGAATCTCCATAGCAGAAGATAGAGTGAATTAGGACAATATATGTATTGCAGCATTTGTCAACTAATACGGCATAAAAAAATCTCCAGATTTGTTATTACTTCAATTTGTTATTATTATTGTTGTTGGTTATTATTAATATCAGTCCATGGTCCTCCTATACCTTATTAAGTATTCAAACCTCATTAGCAGATAACCATTCTTGATTGAATGACGCTTATTCAACCAACTTTTATTATATTAAAATCATCATGATAGAATAATTTCTAGCATTGATCGGATAAGATCCTAGTATAAGGTCAAGTATATTTTTCTATAATCTGCCATCATTGGTGTTTGTCGTACAACACCAATAATACCAACCAATTTTTTACAAACATTAATAGAGCCGCTACAAAATCTAAAATGCTAACTGTATTTGATTAGCTAGGCTTTATAGGATTGAGGTAATGCCTGAACTAAGAATTATCATGATATTCTTATAAACAGGTTATCTAATGTGAATTGCAAATAGTATTATCTATATGATTGCAAAATGCAATAACTACGAAAGGCATAACAACATACTCATGGTTAATTACAATGTTATTATCTGTACATAAATATTCAACATATAATAAGCTCGAATTAATAAATATAATAAATAACAAATAACTATAGACATGAAAGTAGATCTACATTCTGATTCTGAATTGAGAAAAATCTATGACTTAAAAAACATCGCAGTAGTAGGAATGTCAAAAAATGAGGGAAAACCTGCTCACTTTGTGCCCAAATATCTTATTGAACATGGATATAACGTTATTCCAGTAAATCCAACAATAACAGAAGTGCTTGGAAGAAAATCATATCCATCTATAGCAGATATGCCTGGAGATGTAGATGTAGTTGATGTTTTTAGAAGATCAGAAGATGCGCCGGTTGTGGTAATGGATGCTATGAAGAAAAAAGGGATCAAAGTAATATGGATGCAAGAAGGCATCTATAATGAAGAAGCAGAAAGAAAAGCGAAAGAAAATGGAATGGATGTCGTGTATAATAGATGCATGATGGCAGAACATAAACGGCTATTCAGCGAATAAGATTCTTCTAATCGATCTAGAAGATGTAAGAGCTTTGACTAAAAGACTTCGGCTTCTTACGGAAGGATAATTAGAGTGAATGTTATCTATTGGTTTTTCTTACCTCTAGCAGTGCAGGTCTAACAGATATCTCATATCAAGAATGCAACAACTTTCATTGCTTCGATT
>DATFPS010000043.1:0-6987 GCA_035264705.1 Nitrososphaeraceae archaeon
GACCTCCTCTCCAACAAATACCTACATTAGCCAGGTGGAGTTGATGTCGTCGATAGAAATGTATTTAATATCTTACCGATTTCAACCGGATATTGATCCGGGACTGCATGACTAGCATCTTTGATCTGTACAAGCCAAAGCTCCTGGAATTTTTTCTACAATCTTTAAAGAATTGACATGTGGTTGGTAGAAATTATCATCTGTTCCAGTTATGACCAACGTGGGTTTATCCAATTTCGCAAGCTCATCACAAGCACCACTCCAGGCTGGATTGTCCTCCCAATGCTTTCCTACGTTATTCTGATTATTCACCATTTCAGGGTTCACAGCAGGCTTCAATTGTTGGAATGTTGTAATGTTTTCAAATCCTTCAAGAGATTCAGGATGTAGTTTGACCCATCCTGATCCTAATGAGGCAGTTACAAGCGATTTTATTTCCTCCTGAGTCATGGGAATATTATTTAGAGAGTTGTTTACAATTTCGGCTTGTAATTCTAGAAACTCAGGTGGTTTAGGTGTATGATCTTTTCCACCACATGATGATCCAATAAGAACAAGGCTGTTAACCTTATCTGGATACATCATTGTAAGCTGTTGGGCTAAATATGATCCAAGAGAATATCCCATAACATCTGCTTTTGGTATTTTCAGAGCATCAAGCAAACCAGCTGTATCGTTTGCTAGTTGCTGATAAGTGTAAGGTTCGGTACCAGCTGTTGTATTTGCAATCCCACGTTGATCAAACACAATCACTGTGTGATTTGAAGAAAGACCAGTTAGAAAGGACGGGTCCCAGGCATCCATACTATCAGAAGCGCCATTGAAAAGTAAAATTGGTTCACCTTTGCCAAACATCTTGTACGCAACATCAATATCTCCAACACGGACTTTTTCTAATGGGATATCTTGTATATTTACCGAATTCGTAGTAGTATTGGAATTCATTTGGTCTTGATCTGACTGACTATACGCAATCTTTGGAGTGCCAAAATAGCCATCAATACCAATTAATGAACTAGCGATAATAAGCATAGGTGCGGCAGCAGCAATAAGGATTAAATGATCTTTCCGAATAAGTCTGTGATTTAACATGATCGCTGATAACCTGGTAACTATTTAAGAGTATGGATCTGGGAGGCCAGAAGGACAGAAAGAAGATTTGCTTTGCAGATATTTTCATTTGATAAAGTTCCCCTGCTGAAGAAAGTAGACTACATACACTAGTGTATTGCATCCCACCGAACCTGCATATCGGCTATTAAGTTGGGTGGCAGAAATGAGTCAAATCTGTCACGCATCCCACCGAACCCACTATCAATATGGGTTCATATGCTATTATAAAACATAGAATATTGTATCTTGTACAAGGAGCCATATGCTAATGCCAGTAAAATTATCTACGACAGTCAAAAAATTATGTCTATATCAACTCATAAACTTCTTGTTCATTGTTACTGACTTATTTTCAATCCTCGCAATTACGAAATTCAGTACTTCTCCATATATCAGAGATTTTGGCCAGAATTCATCTTCCAGCCGAAAACTATCATTAGTGTAATAATGCTAATATCTATAATGAACTTAATCAAACAATAGTATGACTACTGATGCATTTACACCAAAAGTAAAATTAGAACATGTTATTTCTTTTAGTGATGCTGTTTTTGCATTTGCAATAACTCTTATGGCTATTTCAATAGATATACCTGATTTACCTACAAATTTAACACAATCTCAATTAGTTGGCAAATTGTATGAGATGTATCCACAAGTTGAAAGCTACCTTATCAGCTTTGCAATAATTGCCATCTTCTGGATTTCTTACCATCAAGTCTTCAACCATATTATGGGATCGCCTATTCAAATGGTTTATCTTAATTTACTATTTCTTATGCTTATAACTCTCTTATCTTTGTCTACATCACTCGTAATAAACTATGGTTCATATCAGATCCCATACATTGTTTATTGTACCATTGTAATAATGACAAGTTCATTACTTGCAGTTATATGGTGGTATGCAACAAGAGATCGCAAATTAATAAACAAGAGTATTCATCCACTTTTCATAAAAGGTGTTATGGTAAACCTTCTTTCAATTCCTGCAGTATTTTCCCTTTCAATTTTTGTATCATTTCTAGATCTAAATATTGCACAGTACATTTGGTTGGGAATTGTACCATTGAGCATTGTTATCAGAAAAAAGTATAAACATTGATTTATATCATGATGCCATTTTAAGAAGACACTTTTCAATGAGTTGACTGATCAACTTTTGTTGTTACTAATGCCTTTTCTCCAACCGTAATAAACAAAGCCATCATTTTCATATCTTTCATTATGCCTTGTGATCCCTGATTTTCCACCATAACGCTCTACATGCTTCCTTGATTCAATAAGAATACCACCAGAACCACATGCATGATCGCATATGCTTATTCCCCCTTTGGGCTCAACCAATTCCACAAGAAGCCTTACAACCTCTCTAGGAGCAAGTAAAGAACTCATCTCCTCTTTTCTTAGTTTGTTCAGCAAACTCTTCTAATAGATATTCGTATGCATCACTAAAAATATCTTCTTTTTCTAAATCTGAATTGCGTAGCCTTGGAGAATTAAAATGGGAGATTAACTTCCATAATTTATCATCTGGATGTTTCCTCTTATCATTATACTTTGTATTGGTAAGAACACCATCTAAGTCAGGATTTTCTCTTTCTATCATCCTCCATACATGGTCAGTCTTTTCACCAATATTTTCTGCTGCTGTTGAAAGAACAGTCCATCTTACTTCTTCTGGAACAAAAAAGTAGTGCCTATTCTTGCTACAATAGACTTCTTTTTCACTTTTACGTTCTTGAATTAGCTTCTCTGGATTCTCTTCGAAAGTGTTATTTAACCTCTTTAGGAATAGCAAAGTCCTTACTGGGAGACGATAACCTGTAGAATCTAAAGAACCTCTGAGGATGTCAGCACAATTTTCTTTCAGTAGGCTAACTCCTCGTATCCTATCTATTCATCAAATTCGCTTTATTTGCAAAGCTCTATAATATAATATATTTTTTTCTTTATAAAAGAGAATATAATTATAATTATCTACCAATGGATCTAATGTATTTAGTTATATTATCTTCAAACTCTAAATATTCTGACTATATCAATTAAATGCAAAAATTATTCATTTATTTTTGTCATCTTCTTGAATATCCTCAAAAATTATAGTCTATCAAACTCTGGAAGTGTTCCATTATTATTCATAATTTCAGGTTTAATAGTAGTAGTATTTCTTATTGCTGCTATTTTTATAAATAATTCTGCATTTGCACAAAAACAAGAAGAAGAAGAACAACAAGTAACTAATACAATGGGCGTGAAAATTACCTCACATACTTTATGGCAGAAAGTTCCTGTTGGCGAATTGACAATATCTGGAACGTCTACAGATAATGCAGCTACTAACTGTCAGGTTGGTGTAGATGTCAATGACCAAAAACCATTTCAGACTGCTACAGCAACAGGTCCTGGTGGCACAAATGACTATTCCACATGGACTTTTACATACACAGACAAATATTATTTAATTGTAGATGGATTAAATGATTTAACTGCTAAATTGTCTTGTATTGATAATAATAACAATAATGCTGCAGTAACAAAATATTATAGTGTCAATGTCATTGGAGTACCACCTTATGGTAGCGGTAGTAATTGAAAAGAATTATTTGAAACTGAAAAGATCTCCCTAAAAATATACATTTATAGTTGCATCTAATAATACTATTGAAGAGCTATTGTCATAGTTATTATAATTACTACAATTTGCTACCACTATATTTTCTTACTATGATTAAAAATAGTAACAAAGAATTATCACTAAGTAATACAAGCGAACACATCGCTCCATCAACAAGGTCAAAAGAAATGTACAAATTATGATGAGTTTATTGTCAATGAAGTGTATAAGTATATTGTTGAAATACGGTTTTAAGATAATAAATGTCAAAAGAAGTTTTAATATTATCTATCGTTGGAATAACAATAATTGTCGCAGTAATATCAACTACAGTGACTATGACATCAGTATTTGATGATGGAGTATTATCAGTATTTTCTCCTCTACTTACTGTATGGGCGCTTAATATAACAGGAACACAAGAATCAGATACCATTACTGGTACCAACAAGAGTGATAACATAAGAGGTTATGGAGGGGAGGATGTAATATCTGGTCTTGAGGGCAATGATCATAATTTTGGCGGCATGGGAAATGACACTATACATGGTGACAGAGGCCATGATAGAATCAGAGCCGGTGAAGGAGATGATTTGATATTTGGTGACAGCGGTAATGATAAATTATTTGGAGGCCCTGATGATGATACACTGACAGGAGGACCTGGCAAAGATAGTTTTAACTGTGGAGATGGAGATGATACAGTTATAGATTTTGATCCAGCTAAAAATGAGACTATATCTGCTAACTGTGAAAACATAAGTAATGTTACTAAAATAGATGAGGTTTTTGCTGTAAATATTCCTCATCCCAACCTATCAGAAGAACAATCTGCAGATGATATTCCTATCACTCCTTTCAATGTTCCAACATTAGAGGAAGAAAATGGAGGAGCAGAAGAAGAGATAGTAGCAGAAGAATAAATCAAATGCCACTTCCTTATAATATAGAGAACAAACTTTTTCTTTATCTCTTTTTTAGATCTAGTTTGAAATTGATTGTAATTATTAGATTAAATATAAAGAACAATGAATAAACAATTATAATTATCTATAAGTCAATTTATTGGCTTTTAGTCAAAATCTCAAGTAGACATTAGGCTCTACATTTTCCTTTATGATTTATTGCAATTTATCAAATGATGCTAATTATTCGGACGCACATATTTTTCTGTTTTCAGTTATAATATTGAGCTGTTTTTTTAATTTATTCTTTGATTGATTGAATATTAAAAACATTATAGTATAGTAATAGTATCATGATATACTATTTCGCCTTATCTACGTAATAAAAAATTCTATTATTCTCATTCTTCAGCTATCAATAGAGGTTTGTGATATTTGTCAACAAATTTCTCTATTAGGATATTCACGTGAATGGTTATCCACATATGCTGTTCTATTGTTCATGAAATTTACTAGGACAGATAATTGTTTACATTCCCTTGGACCCACACTTTGTTTCGATAACAGTTCACAAACGACGCAGCCCATCTCAACCTTAGGTCTTTTATAAATCCAGACATATCGAAACTAAAAACACACTTAATAGAAAAGTTTAAGAATTATCTTTTTTTATGACATGTTAGAATCCATTTTCTAGCAACGATATCAGCAGTAATCCCTCTGAGCCTGCATCAATGTTTACATTTTATTTAATACAAAACTATACTTATAGTGAATACAGTTGTCTATAATTGAAGAACGACAATGTGTGTGAGAGAAGAAACGAATAATGTATATTATGTGAAGAGATAATTCCAAAAAAATTTCATCATAATATATAGTGCATATACGGCAGTATAATTACAGATACTCTGAATGCAAATACTTTGGAGTGGTAACAGTTGGAAACAGAGGATATCAGAGATAATAAGGTGGTAGCAACGGTAATAAAACTGGTATCAAATGATAACAAGAGGAAACAGCTTTAAGCTTCCATTATACTATATATTTCTTGAAGATTCAAAATATATGACGATATTAACAAGACAAGAAAGAGAAAGACCTGTACTAGAGCTTTACAATAAGGGCAATACTTATCGCGAAATAGCTAAGGAGGCAAAAACATCTCCACGTGATTTAGGAGTTATTTTGAACAAGTAATTGAGCAGAAGAAGACTGAAAGATTGAAAGGCCAACAAAATAATGATGATGCCGAGAAGAACCAAGAACAACAATGTCTGTGTTTAGCCGCCCAAGCCTACAAACTCTTTTCTGATAGAAAGACTCCATTAGAAGTAGCCATTGCATTAAACCTGAAAGAGTCAGAGGCAACTAAATTTTACAAAGAGTATTGGAAGCTAAAACAATTACACAACCTGAATATGGTTTATGAGGAGATTAAAGGTCATATTGCACCATTTCTAAGGTTATATGGATTATCTAAAGCCAAAGGTATGGATGTCAAGGAAGTTGTTAATCTTCTTGCAATCGCGAATGATGATTTACCAGTTATTGAAGAGAGATTTAAAATGCTAAGAAATGATGTAAGTATGCTGCAATTTCAAAAACATACACTACAGAGAATTTGCACCAATTAAATAATCAAATCAAACAGGAAGCTGAAGAAAATATTAAAAATGTGTTAGCAAACCGTAACTTACTCTTACAATTTGCTACTTTCTTGGTAATTGAATCGCTGACAAGCAACCCTGAGCTATCTAATTTTGTAATACATGATAATTCAAATGATTCTCATAACAGCTATGCATCTAACTATCCTTCGTCAATGTTGTCAGGACGACAGCAACAGCAACAGTAACAATCATCTAATAATAGTTATACTGCTTTGATATTAGGCGAGGCTGAAAAGCTTTACAATGAGTTAACAACAGAATTGATACATAGAGTTATGGCAGCTGCCGATATTAGGGCATCATCGTTACCACCAGCTAACAACAGACAGAATGATACATATCAAACAGAAGAATACAGATATAATAATCAATCATAAACTTGTGGAGTACGTTGGCAATGACAACTATACGACTTTAAAACAATCACAAATTATACGCTATTGTTGAGATAATTTATAAAATCATTAATTAAGATAAGGGTAAAGTTATCCGAGATAATTAAAGGTTGTTTTGGTCATCTAAAGAACCCCTTTAGGACAGACCGGCAACTATACTTGACACAAATCTGCGAGTGATAGAACCGTTAACATCTAGAAGAGGATTGAAGATAGTAATATCCATTCCCACAGCACATTCAGATCCAAGTATGATTTTCAAAAGTTCACTCAGATCAGAGAAA
>DATFPS010000044.1:0-3797 GCA_035264705.1 Nitrososphaeraceae archaeon
GAGCTAATAAAATTCGGATATGATATTCGACATTTGGATGGAATTAAAGCAAACTTTTCCGTTAGTGAAACAGAATATGTTGCTTCCACAACTCTACAAGAAGGACAGCCTGTGCCACAGGTTATCTATAGCAATGTTAAAGATATTGTACAGCAGCAGAAATATGTATTTGACAGTTTTTGGAATAGAGCAATATCATTTGAACAGAGAATCAGAGAAATAGAGGAAGGAATACAACGAGAATTTTTTGAAGTCATTACTAACCATGAAAAAGCAAGTCAGATTGTTATTGATTTAGCAAAATCTGTAAAGAAAGAAGCACTGTTCTTTCTTCCCAACGATAAATCTATGGTAATGATAGACGGATCTGGAGTTATTGATTATCTGATAATGGTATCACAAAATAGTGGCACAACTACTACTATAAAGATTATCTGCCCTATATCTGAAGCGAATTTGGATATTGTCAAGAGGATATCTCAGGAAGCACCTGCTATCAGAATTTTAAATGGCTATAATTCTCCATATGGTATGTACATAGTGGACGATGAAAAGGCTCTCAGAGTAGAGCTCAGAGAACCAGCCACTGAAAAGATTTCAGAAGCAATTGGTTTTTCAGTTTATTCTAACCGAAAGAGCACTGTTGATTTCTTCAAATTCGTATATGAGTTACTTTGGAATGAACGTGCATTAAATGAAGAACTAAAAAGATCAGATAAAATGCAAAAAGATTTTATCAATATAGCAAGCCATGAAATGAAAACACCCACTCAGGCTATTTTAGGATATTCTTATCTATTGCAAAGCCACCCTGAAAAGAGAGAAGAGATGATACAGGCAATACAGAGAAATGCGATCAGACTCCAGAAACTTACCAGCGATATATTAGATGTCACAAGAATAGAAAGCCAGACATTGAACCTAAACAAAGAAAAATTCAATCTAACTGATTTGATATTAAGCATTATTGAAGACTATAAAAGTAGGATTGAAAATGATAGTAATAGTAATGTAAAGTTATTGTACAACAGACCTAGGGAAGATGTCATAGCAGAAGCAGATAAGGGAAGAATATCGCAAGTTATTTCTAATCTTTTGAGCAATGCTCTTAAGTTTACAAGGGAAGGAATTATTTCTATTACCTCAGAAAAGAAAGATAGTCAAATAGTTGTTAGCATAAAAGACACTGGTACTGGGATACACCCAGAAATAATGCCAAGACTGTTTTCAAGGTTTGCTACAAAATCCCAATCAGGAACTGGACTTGGACTTTTTATTTCAAAAAGTATTGTTGAAGCTCATGGTGGTAAGATGTGGGCTTCAAATAACGATACTAATCAAGAAAATAGGGGAGGAGCATTATTCACGTTTAATCTACCCCAAAGCATGCAGTAGCAAGTAAAGAGCATTGTAGGCGATTAAATTAGTAGTACCAGATAGTATAGGATATGATTACTATGAGGAAGGTGTAACTTATGCTTCTGTGTGTGTGTTTGTGTTTATAAGATGGTTGGACGAGGTTATGAAATCATTTCACTAAGATCTCTATATATTTCTAAGAAACGTCTTCCCTTGTGTGTTATTCTATAATAATATGAAGATCGTTGCTTTTCTTTTTTTTCTTGTTCTTTTTGATACTCTTCGATTAAGCCTTTTTCCAATAGAATCGACAGATATTCTTTCAACTGAGCAAAAGATAGAAAAACATTGTACATTATTTTCGTCTTAGTTAACCCATTATCACCATGACTATTAACAACTTCTAGAATATGTCCAATTATGTCAGTCTTGCTACGATATTTCATAACAGTAATAACATTGTTCATATATCGTGGTTAGATTCTTAACTACTACTCCTGAAGAGTAATTTATTGGATGAATATTAAGCTTGAGCATAGACAAGGTATATGAGTGGTTATAAACAGTTCTATACTCTTGAAAGACAGTCTGCTTTATATTTTTAGTCATACAGTAATTTCTTTCTATCATTCATATCATTTCTTTTTATTCTTTGATGCCAAGAGAACTTAGTTCACTTATCCACCAACCAGATCTTTCTGGATGTTCTTTTTTTATAGACAACCTAAATTTACGCTAACATTCATTATAAGACATTCGGTCAATATTAATGATAAATATCTCACAATTATAGTATAAAAGATAGGCCTGTAAAAGAAAAAGTGGAGAAAGCAAAATTGAAACAACAATTAAAGTCAATGAATCCAGGTTTAAGGCAGTTTTGGAATATATTTGAATTCTTGATTATTCATAGATACTCATGATTATAAAGATCATCATCTCCTCTTCCTCATCAATCGATTTTAGCCTCTATCTTCTTCGCACATTCAAACCTTTCCTTTAAACATCCGATCATTTGTGCTGAGAAAATTGAAAGAAGTGTTTGCAGAATTAGAGAAGAGAGCATCCAGAGGAATAAGCAACGCATGTTATAGTAAGAGAGTAAATATTTGTGACTTTTTGTCTAATTACAACATATACTTGCCTGTATTCTTTCTATCAATATTATTTCCTCTACTATCCAAACCATTTATAATGCAACAACTCTTTATGATCTTTTTATGCATCGAATATAGTGCCCATATTAGAATACCTATCGATACTAAACGCAACGGAATTTGATATATGGAGAGGAAATTTGATGCAACAATGCCTAATCCGCCAAATGTAGATATGAGAAGAAAACCCAATGAGGAACAGCTAGCACAAGTACTTGATAAAATCCCTAACATTGATCCAGAGAACAACGATTTACTAATCTTCAACTTTGAATGTTTTAGCATGTAAACATTCATACTTATCACTATCCCCATTATTACGGCAGTTATATTTGACAGAATAAATCCTGTAATTGCATCATGTGGTAAGTAAAATACCAATACAGGTATGAAAAAGAGGAGCTGATCAAATACACTAAAGAGAATCCAAAATCCTATTGCTATAGCTCCTGCTAGAATAATATAAGGATAATTTGAAAATACTATTCTAATTGATAGTATTGGTATTATTATTCTCATCGTATTCAATACCATTATAACCTCATCATCTCACTTTTGTACAATTTTCTTATCAATTAATGCTTTAAATGAAGCAAATGGATGAGCTCCTGTTAAGATTTCAGGCTTTAATCCATCGTTATTGACTATTATGAAAGATGGAGTATCTTGAAATCCAAATGAAGAACCAAAAGCAAGGTCTTTCTCCACAAGGGATTTGTATTTTTTACTATCTAAACATGAATTAAAATTGCTCATATTCAATCCAGTTATCTTCGAAGCAAATTTTTTTAGGTTATCTTTACTAACCCACCCTGAATCAATTGGCTTCTGATTTGTATATAATATCCTATGGTATTCCCAGAACTTGCCTTGATCATTTGTACATTGAGCTGCAATTGCAGCGCCCATAGAATCAGAACCACGATTAGGTAAATGTTTAAAGACCAAGTTAACCTTACCTGTCTGAATATAAGTGTCATAAATTATTGGCTCTGTTTCTTTCACATATCTAGCACATAAATAACATTGAAAATCACTAAAGTCAATTATAGTAATTGGTGCAGAGAGATCACCTAGATGAGGAGATCCTTGTTTTATCAGATTTGAAAGGGAAAGTTTGTTGTTATTATTATCTTTTTGATTATCATTAATATGTTCTTGTAGTGCGAATACTTGACCTCCAAGGTAATAAGAAGAAGAAGATAAGATTACACCTTGGATACCAGATAAAAAGACAAGTACTACTGTCAAGATTAATTTAGTATCGTTATTAATTTTCTT
>DATFPS010000045.1:0-3406 GCA_035264705.1 Nitrososphaeraceae archaeon
ATATAACAATGTCTGCATGTGCTCTAGCTCATTTGAAAGTACCGATAGAGAAATGGTCTGATCTTAAACAGGAAAAAAACAATATCAGAGCAGAATTAATAGTGGTTATAAGACCAGAGGATTATCTTAGAAGATAATAATAATAAATCAATAAACTACTCAACTTACGCCCAAATTGCCACCGCATGCACAATATCCAAATTATCAATTCATGAAATACAAATATGGAGATGATAAAGGGGGTAAGTCCAATCTATCTTTTAATTATAGTTAGTTTCGATAGGATTAACACGCTAACCTTAAGGTTTACATCATTTTTACCAGGTGACACTGTAGCGGTGTGCTCAAATGGCTTAGAAGCAATAATAATGGTTGGGAGGGCAAATTGAGTCAATATTGATGCATATTCCACCGCATCGTAGTCAGATCTGTCTTGGATATTGGTTAATCATATAATATAAAAGAAAAGCTAAATAAGAGCAAAAGTATCAGGGCCCGTACACATGCAGGGACCTAACCGCACCGAACACAAGAACTAGGTCGTTATTTGAAAAAAATAAAACTAGAATGCAGAGATTTAAGAGATAAAGAAGTAGAAGAAATAATTTAATATGCGTACGATAAAAATTAGTTATCTTCTTCTTGCTACTATTGTATGGGTCTGCTCTACATACCATCTAATGGTGTCCTTAAACTTTGACCACCAATCTAAAAATGACTACAAATAAGTACTGTTTTTATTATCCTGACTTACTACTTCTTTATCAGATAACCAGTTCATCACTTAGGAATTAAAATACATGTTTTGTTAAGTAATACATATGCAAAATTCGCAGTACAATGTAATGCACACAACAACGAACTCATGGGACAATGATGTACTGAAATCAGAGCTACCAGTTTTTGTTGATTTTTGGGCTGAATGGTGTGGTCCTTGCAGAATGGTTGGGCCGGCTATAGAACAGTTGTCGCAGACAATGGGAGATAGAATAAAAGTAGCAAAACTCAACGTTGATGAAAATCAAGAAATAGCAATGAGATATGGCGTTCAATCAATTCCTTCGCTTATTCTCTTTAAAGCAGGAAAAGAAGTTGCAAGAACTATAGGGGCTGCTCCAAAGGAAAAATATCAAAAATTCATAGAAGAATCTCTTTTGAAGGCTTGAACATCTAAAGAACCTGCCGTTTCAAAATTTTTCTTCTCTGAAATACTACAACAACAAAGAGATATTGCTGAGAAACATAGTTTACCTTTATAATTTGTCTTTGCAAATTATTCACAATTGTGTACCTTAAATTGGGTCCTAAAATTATATCAAATTTGGTTCGCAAACCACTGGCCCCACTTTTCAGCTGAAAACAACGTTAATTGAAAAATAAAACAGGTATGTATCCCTGACCAGCAACCAAGGAACCTAATCCGATTCCCTCCCTACCTGTTATGGCTTAACATATATTCTGTATAAATTGACAAAGATACTCCTAAACAGACTTGGGAGTTCAAGGCGCTTCTATTCATGAATTAAAAATAGCAGTCCATAGAGAGATTTATTCAGATATCTTTCCTGAAACATAAGCAATCTTGACATATGTCAAAGATAGCAGCGAATTCAAGGCAGTCATCACTTTAGACGATATAACACCCGAAGCCACTGAGCAGAGACAAGCAAAATGATCAGACAACAGACAGCAACCGATTAAAATTGATCAGAACAATTATGAATACTTCTCAGAATACTGTAATCTCCTCCTGATTCAAATCATGGGCTTAAAGTTCTTTTTGTGAGAAACTTTACCATTACTAATAATCAGAAAACTTTAAAGTTTACCTCCTTTACTTAATACCAGAGTCTCTTTCTAGAACCTCTATCGACGCGAGAACCACCGAACCCGTAAATTGTATGTATTCTCAGTTAAATGATATAATACAGTATTGTTTAAGCCTCGGTGTAGATAGAAATAGGACTATAAATTTTGTCAATTTTATTTCCTAATCACGTTTTATAATCTTATTTTTTAGACCTGAACTTTCTTTTATTCCTATTACTATAAAATCAAGATGTTCAGGTTCTGCATGTTTACATTGTCCCTTCAATAGAATGATGCTGATGTTGTATATGATGATTATTCAAAAAAATAGGTGTTTTTCTTTATATCACATTTTATCCATTTATTTTAAAGGATTAATCTTTTCTAACGTCTCTCCTATAATAGGTACTTTACTTAATGGACTCTCTTTACCAGCTTCACTCCCTGTTGTTATTTTTGCTCCTGTAACATTAGCCCCTGTTATATCTATTTGATTTATCTCTGCATCTATAACATTAGCTCCTGACACTTTATTTCCTTCTATTTTACCACCTATTACAGTACCTTGAGTCATGTTACCTCCTACTATTTTCCCAGCAGATATCTGTCTACTATTTATCTGACCTACTGCTGAACTGGCATTACCACTTGATGATGATGTTGCAGGTTGTTGTGTATTTGAATTTTGTAGTTGCTTTGTTATATCTGCTCCACTTATCTCAGCTCCAGTTATGTTATCTCCTTTTATATCAGCCGCAGTCAATGTTTCATTATTTACATTACCAGCTGTTATATTACCCGCTTTTAATTCGCCTTTTGTTATGTTACCTCCTGTTATTTGACCAGTAGTTGAACTGTCTTGCTGTTGCTGCTGCTCCTGTGCTGCTGCCGAACCTACTATAAATACAGAAGAGAAGAAAATAGTCCGACAGAAAAAGCTAATACAATGACTAGACGTATTATTTTTTCCATAGTATCGGATTTAAGAGCAAACATAATTATAAAGCCATTGTTGCTAGTATGTCTCCAATTTAAGTACTCTTGGAGGTAGATGACGTCTGACTCCTCTGATCCATTCTCCGGTGAAACTTTGCTGTCTTCACACTATCAAATATAGAACAGTAGTATTCTTAGATATAGATTATATTCTATTTAACATTATTATAAAATTCTGGGTGGTAAAATTGAGTAATTTTGTCCCGCATTCCACCGAACCCGTGTCAATCTTGCCTCTTCATTACCTCATATTATTACAACAGTAATCATCTACATTCCTAAGACTGTCGAATCGAAGAAATGCATAAAAAAGAGACTCAAATTTATCCTGATAGTAAAGGCGATATTGTGGATTGATTAGCAAACCATTAGAAGTGGCGGGCCTTTTTGTCATATGGTTATTATCATCTTAATACATTGAAATACATCCTTCACTATATAGAGTTTATATTGTTGAAAAATGACACTAATGCTTTTAGATTGATACGTTCTAAGATAGGCTTAAAAATAGCAATATTAGTTGTTATTCAAATTATTTTTATTATCACTAGTTTTAGTATACTCTCTTATTACGAATCTCAAGGAACTTATTTAGGAAACT
>DATFPS010000046.1:0-8600 GCA_035264705.1 Nitrososphaeraceae archaeon
ATTAGCATGTCGTGACGTTGGATTAAACTGTGATTATATTATTAAAGGTATTACAGAAGAGAATGTTATGAAAGATGCTAAACAACATTATTGGGAAATCCATGCTATAAAACCAGAGGAAATGACTTCAGTAATGAAAGATAGAATTAAAGATAATATTCATGATATATCATCTGAACAATAGAAGGAAAGAAAAACTTGAAAGCTTCGTATCCATATCTATTATTATATTTCGATGCTTTTATATGTTGATTAGATAATGCAGTAGCATTACGGTGGCATTGTTCCTAACATCTTTTTCAACTGCAAATAGAAATGCTTTTTTGGACAAGTAGGCGCATCATATACTTTCTTTGGCTATCCTGGGAATGAGTTATTTTTCTGGTTGCAAGTACTAACATGGATACTTTATATACTGAGCAATGCCTTCCGGCGTAAAGTTCGTAGTATTTTGTATAAGTTCAAAAGGAGGGTTTATGCCGACAGTCTACAGTGCATGTTTTATGTTAAATCTTATCTTTAGATCAGACTCCATCATGATTTCAAGCATTAGTTATCATTCAATATCCTCGTTGCCATGTTCCATCAAAGGACCCAAATATAAAACTTAATGAGCACTTTTATCCATCTTCAGGGTTTGACTGGTGTATCTGCTTTTCTACACTTTTACTCATGGTCTTTGCTTCAGTCATTTGTTGAACAATATATGTAATACCATGGTCTAATTTCAAATGGCTCAGAAAAGCCACTCCATTATTGACGGTATCCTTAACTATCAATCCTCGTCCACATTCACTACACCTGATTGTGTGTTCATCTCTATGTGCCATATAACAGCTATCAATATCTCTATCAATATAAATAATAAACTCTAAAGACCGCTAATACTTTATATTTATATATAAACTTATGACATTATAAGAGAAAGATATTGTGAATAGCAGCTTTGAAGTCAAGGAGAGGAATATAATGCAGAGCAGAACCAGACAGCGGGAAATTTGGAGTCTATGTTTAACGCAAATCTATTATTTTCACTTTTCTGTGATGATAAAATATCTTGTTTCTAAATGCTAAGACACAAGACAATCTTTTACTGTTCAATTATGTTGGACCAATCTTCTCGAATCTAAAAAATTCCAATTAACCTTTAAAGTCATCAGCTAGCAGAATGCGATTTCTAGAATAATCTACGTCAATTGATATTATAACTGGAATAGAGGTTGATTCTTTTGCTTTTTCTAAGACTTTAGGAAATTCTGAAGTAGATTTAACATTATACCCTATTGCTCCGAAACTTTGAGCAAGTTTTGCAAAGTCAGGATTGTTGAATTTAGTAAATGCGCTCCTTCCAAATTCACTAATTTGCTTTAAAGATATCATGCCAAAATCAAGATCACACCATACAATGACGATTATAGGTAATTGTAAACGGACAGCAGTTTCCAATTCCTGAACATTCATCAAAAATCCGCCATCTCCACACATGCAAACAATTTTTTGGTTAGGTCTTGCCAGCTGGGCTGCTATGGCTCCTGGTAGCGCAAATCCCATTGAGCAAAAGCCATTAGGAATTATACAGGTATTTGGAGCATAAGTATTGTATATCTTTGCTATCCACAGTTTATGAGCTCCAACATCTGATATAACAATATCGTTCTCATGAAGAGCACTCCTTGCATAGCTTACCAATTTCTCAGGCATGATTGGATACGAGAAATCATCATCTTTGAAAGTTTCAATTCTTTGAACTACTTCTTTTTTGATACTTTTAAATAAATCTGAAATTTCTTTGTCGTATAAAAGTTCTTTAATATTCATATTCTTGCTTTTTTCCTCTTTTTCTAGTTCGTCTAAGATAGCATCTATCGTAAATCCAATATCGGCAGCAATTTCAATAGTAGGTGGATAGTATGTATCAACTTCAGCAGGTGTAAAATCAATATGAATAATTTTTTTATTTAAATTCTTATTCCAGTTTTTTGGGCTGTATTCAACAAGATCATATCCTACTGTGATCACCAAATCGGCTTCTTTCATTGCAATCAAAGCATGATCTGCTTCTTTGATTCCAATTGTTTGCAAATGCCTCTCTGATTTATCTGATATTACTCCTTTTGCCATGAATGTATTTAATGAATATACTCCAGTTCTTTCTAAAAAGTCTCTCAAACGTAAGCTGGCATTTCCTCTTACGCAACCGTTACCAACTAATAGCAAAGGCATTTTTGAATTCAAAATCATTTTAGCTGCATCTTTTATCAAATCTTTATACGGCATGGATCTTAACAATTCCTGCGATTTTGCTATAGGTTTGATTTTAGATTTCTTTTTGGCTATATCTTGTGGTAATTCAAGATGAACTGCTCCAGCTTTTTCATCTACTGATATCTTGAATGCTCTTCTAACAATTTCTGGTATGCTATCAGCATTTTGTATTGACCATCTCCATTTTGTTATAGGTTTGAACATGGTTACAACATCCATATTTTGGTGAGACTCTTTATGCAATAGATTTGAATCTGTTTGCGCTGTAATGGCCAATATTGGAGATCTGTCCATGTTTGCATTTGCAACCCCTGTTGTTAGATTTGTTGCACCCGGCCCTAAAGTAGAAAGACACACTCCAACTTTTTGTGTTAGCCTGCCATACATATCCGCCATAAAAGCAGCTCCTTGTTCATGTCTAACTAAGATGAATTTGATCTTTGAATTCAATATTGACATCATTAAATCATTAGTCTCCTCTCCGGGCAAGCCAAAAATATATTCAACGCCTTCAGATTCTAAACACCTTATGAAAAGATCTGACGCCTTCATAGAGACTTGACTGACGTTATTATCATGTGTTTGGTATGACAAATGGTTTTTAGGCTGTGCTTCATTCTCTATCTGTGAATAATCATTTGCATTATCAGTCCCTATGGATTTCATATTAAAACTTTCCAATCTAATAATATAAGAATAGTCTTTAGAACCTTTAAAATCTGAATGCTCTGGTGTATAAACAAGAACTTAATAAAGTTATTTACTGTTATTTTTACTACTATATGAAGAAATAACTAACAACTAGTGCAAGCCAGTTTCAGTAAAGCTATTTTTGAATATTTTACTGTAATGAATCTTTTCTTCCTCTAACAAGATGAAGAGCATATTTAGAATATAGACACACAAACTTTTCTTCAGGTTTGAAATGACTTGATGCTAATGAGAATTTTTTTGTATATGTCTATATCCATTAAATATGAAAAAAGAAAAAAGTTGTATGGTTGTAATGGAACAGCCTACTGACTGCTAAGATATGCTATGCTATTATATGTTATTACCACTTTCTACTTTTTTATTATCACATCTTTCATAACTGTACTGAATATTGGCGTATTTCCAAAATAATTATTTAGTTTAGTTGATCTGCCCATATGCTTATTACGTTGCTATCCAATATCTTTATACTAATTGGAACACTTTGAACAGGGCTATTTTTCATAGTTATGGTGAAGCAATTTTATAAGATGAGATCGTGGATTGATTTGCATCGTATAATGGTTTATTTTTCTCATTCAAATACAGATAAGATCTCTGAAGCTGACATAGTCATAATTGGCGTACCAGATGAATCAAAATCCCATGCAAAACGAAAAGGTGCAAGTAAAGGACCTGATATTCTCCGCCTTGCCTCAAATGAGTCAGATTTTTTTGAAAGAAATGGTAAAATCATTCCTATTCTTCCAATGTATGGCAGGCTTGATAATAAGCATATATTGGATTACGGAAATGTTATGAGAGAGGATCTCTATCAGTTAGTCTTTGATTTAGTTTCAAATAAAAAAATACCTATTGTTATAGGTGGTGACCATTCTATTACTACCATAGCTTTACAAGCAATTGGACATTTATATGGCAAAATTGAGTTGCTTTATTTTGATGCACATCCAGACTTTGTTTCTTCGACCAGAAATTACTATGGATCTGTATTAACTGATTCCTTTGGATCTATAGATTTTGAAAAGAGTATGTTAATAGGAACAAGGGCTGCAGAGGCTGAAGAATTGGAAAATGCGCATAAGGTTGGATTAGAAGTAATTACCCCTTTAGATATAGAGGAATTAGGAATTTTAAAGATTTCTGATAAAATCAGATTAAAAAATAATAATGGTAAAAAATATATTTCTATTGATCTTGATTGTCTTGATCCTGCTTTTGCTCCTGGAGTTTCTTTGCCGTCTCCTTGTGGTTTATCTAGCATAGACCTTATCTATCTTGTCAAGTTAGCAGTAGCCACAGGCATTATTGGAATTGATATTGTAGAGCTTTCTCCAGATTTTGACATAAATAATATTACAGCATATTTGGCAGCAAGAATTCTATTAGAGTCTATTGCATCTATGAAGATAAATCATAACAGCAAGACTTGACTCATACCATGGATTAAAAGGAGCAATATTGTTATTACAGATTATCAAACTTCCATAAAGAAAATCAGATTATGTGTCAGCACTTAAGATGAAAATATCTGAATTTATAGTTAATTAAACGCAGATTGGGATAAAGATTACTTTTGAATTTTGATGGTAGTTAGCATTAATAGAACATCTACAGATAAAAAATATTACTTAGAAATCATTCCAATTAGAAAGAAGTATATGTATTTCTGTAGCAAAACTATTCTGCATTCTTTAGTAAAGAAGTAAGAAAAACACCCTGTTTCAATAGATATCGTGCTATTGTTATTCTCAAGTCTGCAAGCTTTTGAGATTAAAGAATAATTTTCATTTCATTATAAGAGAAAATCATAGTAGAATGAATAATTCGTAAAGATAGAACTGAATATTTTGATGAAGGTTATTTTCCATGTACTAATAATAATGCAAAATAAAAACGTAATTATGAGCTGGCCGAATCTGTTCATTGACTAGTACAATAAAAAGGCGATTTGTTAGGTAAACAGAGCCGTTAGTTATGTCTTCTGCTTATATGTTACTATCTTATTATGTTTCTGGTTGTGTAATTTTAGTAGCAACCATGGGATTTTGTAGTTGTAATAATATGTAGCTTTATACATTTGTCTTTTTCACCAAATTGTAATAGGATATTTTATAGACGGAAAAACTGTAATTGCAATAGTGTAAGTATAGAAATTATCAACAATTCTTTATCTATTAATTTTTAATCTCTCCATAATTTGTTCAAAGTTTCTGCTGAATATTTAGCATCCTCTCTTTTTGTAAAGACTTCCAGAGTAACGGTCTTATTATAATTGATAGCTTTGAGCTCTTCGACGACACTTCTATGATTTATTAAGCCATCTCCAATAGGCAGATGTTCATCACTTTTTCCGTGGTTATCATGCCAATGAATATGCGCTATTTTATCTTGGAATGTTCTAATGTACTGAAGAATTTCATGCATTCCACCTGCTATAAATGCGTGTGGGATATCTAGATGGACTTTTAGATCAGGAACATTGTCGATGATATATCTAAATTCATTGACTTTATGAATTCCATTAGAAGAAGGGACATTTTCTAACATTACCGCCATATTTAATTTTCTTGCATAAGAAATAATCTCTTGCAAGCTGCAAATCCAATTATCTAAAACTATTTTTCGTCTTTTGCCAATATATAACCCATTAATATTGCTGTGAAAGTTAACAAAAGTCAATCCAAGCTCTTTTGCAACCTTTACCTCTTCTATTGCTTCTAAAATCCAAGCTTGACGAACAGAATTATATTCAGAAGATAAGTCTATCCAATGTGCAGTATGACCAATCGTTGACTGGACTTTAAATTTTTTAAGTAAATTAAGTATTTGTAATTTATTATTTATAAGAATCTGTCGATTTCCTTCTGGAACCTCTATTCCTATTTCTACGTAATCAAAGCCTAAATCATAGATATCTCTTATCTCTTTTAGAATATCAATTGAAGGATTTGTTAACAAACCAAATTTTGGAATTGACATAGAAATAAGAGATATGATATATAATATAATGCAACTTGTTCATGCATTATTAAAATTAGACATTATATTCTAGCAAAATTAGGTCACATTTGAAATATATTGCATCGAAATCACTAAACAGGGGTTCTATGCTCCCAAGTGGGACATAACCTGCTGTCAATGAAGAGGCAAATTAGAAATTGCCGATCAGATTGATAACCGCATTAAATAAAATTAGATCTTATCTAACTCGTCTAAGTGATTATTAGATATTTTACGAATATGTGATACTAACGTTACCCCAGAAATAATCAAAACCTGATATTAAGAAAGTCATATGAACGCAGTCTAGACATTAGTAGAAGAGAATGGATCTAGAATTGAAACATATAGAATACGGTCTCATGTATGGTGCCTTTTATGTTAATAAATAAGACATAATATAATATTGCCAAAGTTAAAAATATACTATAGATGTCTGTTAATATTTCACTAGATGATATCACCAAGGCTAAAATAGTACACATGATTCTTAACAGAGACACAGAAGAAGCATTGCAAAAGTTGAGCAAGATCTATAATGTTACTCCACCGGAAATAGTTGTTGGAACAATAAAAGGTAAGCGAAGAACAGTGTATGCAGTTTACGTTCAAAAAGAAAGAAGAATATATGTGATAAATTCTGATATTTTTTACAATCCTTTCATAGTATTACATGAGTTTTATCATCATATAAGAACAAGAGCTGGCGTCCATAGAGGATCAGAGAAACATGCTAATATGTATGCCAAAAGTTTCATTGATTCATATAAAAAAATAGTTGAGAGGATGATGATGAGCATGAAACCCTCGTCAGAGAAATAATGCTAGATAATAGTAATTCCTTACTATGAAAGACGATGATAGTTCCAAGTAATAATAACAATAATATTGTCATGAAGGAAGAGTTTGCTAAAGAAGTTACAGTATCCAAGAGATTCTTATAGGCTAATAATATAAAGGTAAATACTTGCTAATACGTTAAAATTTTTGTTACTTCTTCCATGGGTTTTTCTACACCAGTAACAGAACAATTAAAATATCAGATGCACCGCTATCAGGGTTTCTAGTTGCTCATGGTAGACTCAATTTTATCTGATACTATTTTCTACACGGTGGATTCCTATGATGGCTTTCGTTACCTAGATTTTTGTGCTAGAGACTGTCCCTTCTTCAAGCTTTTTCGGGTATATGTTTGGTTAATAACATGCATTATCCGTATAGGTATGAGACGATCTTTAGAGGAGATTATCATTATTCTCCGCCACTATCACCATTGCCCTCTTCATCACTTGCTATGGCTTCCTCTTCATCTGTTATACC
Organism: Nitrososphaeraceae archaeon; assembly: GCA_035264705.1. Classification (GTDB taxonomy): domain Archaea; phylum Thermoproteota; class Nitrososphaeria; order Nitrososphaerales; family Nitrososphaeraceae; genus JAJNBK01. The sequence continues at coordinate 7,303 of DATFPS010000046.1, forward strand.
GCCTTCGCTCTCAGTTGCTTCATCATTCGCTCCTTCTGATCCGTTGTTAGGGTCATCAGCATTTTCTACTACTACATCATCATTTCCTTCCTCCAGTCCATAATCACTTTCTTCTGCTACTGGTAAATCTGATGGTGGTGGTGGTAAGAATAGATCGCCCTCTGTTGATTTTGTAATGATGAATTGGTCTGTCATTTCTCCACTGGTGCCATCATCATCATTACTGTAGAATGTACCAACAAGCGTTGTCGTTCCAGCATTGTTATTGTTTGCAATATCTACATTTAGAAAGCCATATACTTCATCTTGGGTAATTATCAGGTAAGGAGATTTATTTCTGTTGAGGCTATGCAGACTTGCCCCAGCTGTACCTACTGTAAGAAATATCTGCCCTTCTGGATTAGTATAAGTATTTCTGTTTCTGTCTGTTATTATTGGACTAATTGGTGTATCGCTATCATACTTGATAAGACAAGTACGCTGATAGTTGTGCTGATGTCCTTGAAGTACTAAATCAACATTATATTGTTCAAATAGTGGATGGTACACGCCTCTTTTCATTCATTTGCTCTTGATAATAGATTATTCGCTGTAGAAGAATATTCCTGGTCATGGTGGACTATCACAATCCGGTCTATATTTGGAGCTGCTGCTGCTTTTACTAGATCATTTTGTACAAAAATGTATTGTTCAGAACCTATTTCGTCTGAAACATAATCTGGCATTACAGTAAAGTGAACGTTCTGATTGTCAAAGGAATAGTATTGGTTTGAAAGACCAAAATGTTCCATATATTGTGTTAATTTTGATTCTCCTTCAACTTCATGATTACCTATTGCAATTTTCATCTTGTCGTCTATAGGTTCTACTATTTCAAGCCAGCAATCTGCATTATCGCCATAATATTCGTAGTCACCAAGTCCAAGTATTAATTCTGAATTTTTATCTACCATATTGTTTACAGCATCGGTTGTATGAGATGTACATCCCCAATCTCCTGTAGCTGCAAAGTTAAAAACAGGTAAAGTTGATGTATTAGAAGGAGAAGCATATACAGAATGATCTTTAGTAGTAACTTCCTCTATACTTGTGGATAAAATTACTATAGCTGTTACTATTATTAGCAAGAATACTGAAGGAAAGATAAGTAGTAAGAGAAGACATATTTCTTTCAGATATTCTTTTTAGCAGTATTGATAAGCAAATCTTGACAATATTTGCAGTCCTTATTTAGTCTTTTAATCTTACTACTGAAAATAACATGATATCTAAAGTGTAGCTTCATAACTATAAGCCCA
>DATFPS010000047.1:0-3124 GCA_035264705.1 Nitrososphaeraceae archaeon
ATTTTTGTTGTCATCAAAGAGAGAGAGGGAGAAACTGTAAATTACAGATAACATGAAAGTGTGGATTGAATGATAATTAGTATATGACTAAGGTAAGGTTAAAAGCTATTCCTGGAGGCATTTATTTATTCTAGTCGCCAAAAACGCCTGTATACGATACAAAAAACACACCGTTTTCTAGAAGTGTTAATAGATAACTTTCTACAATATATGTATGTTGATTGTGAGCAAAGATGGGTATGTAGGAATATCACATTCACAGAACTATGCTCTACTAGAAAGACTGTTATTTAGGGTAGCTAAAAAGTGGATACCTGGCCATACCTACAAAGATGCAATGTCAGCAGCCAAAGAAACCAACAATAAAGGAATGTCTGCTATTCTGAATTTCCTTGGCGAAGACAGTATTGATGCCACGCAGATTGAGCAGACAGTAAATGAATATTGTTTATTGCTGGATCTCTTAAAAAGCAATAGAATAGACGGTTGTATATCAATAAAACCAACACAAATCGGCCTAAGAATTAGTTATGAAACATGTTTGTATAATTTCAAACAGATCGCTAATAAAGCAAAAGATTTGGGCAAATTTATGTGGATAGATATTGAATCTTGTCAATTTGTTGAAAATACAATAGCAATTTACCTTGAACTTCTTAAAGATAATAAACAGACAGGGATAGCATTACAGTCCTATCTTAAAAGAAGCTCGAGTGATCTATTGCATTTATTAGAAGAAGGAGCAAATGTTAGATTGGTTAAAGGAGCATATAGGGAAAGTGAGGAGAATGCATTTCAATCTGCCGATAAAATCAATTCAAATTTCTCTAAACTGATGAGGATGTTATTTGAAAATAGCAATACCACCTTTGCAATTGCAACTCATGACTCGAAACTTATTGAGGAAGCAATCGAATTATCAGAAAAATTCGACGATATTAAGAAGCATTTCGAATTTCAATTATTAATGGGTATTTGTGATCAGATAAAGAAAAATCTTGTAGACAGAAAATTTAGAGTATGTGAATATATACCTTATGGAATTCACTGGCTTCCATATTCTCTCCGTAGGATAAGAGAAAGAAAGAGAAACATACTGCTGTTAGCAAGATCTCTTGTTCAGTCTTGATAAGAAGAGAATTTCTATATATACCGGGTTGCAATAGATCATCTCTAAAAAGGATAGCAGCAGTCCTTTCTACTGTTTAATAATTATAAGGATATCTGGAATTTATAAGTAGTTATGTGCATTAAATATCAAGCATTGAAAACTAAGAGTTCCCGAAAAGAAATCCAAATTATAATAGACAAGTAATAGAATCCATATATTACATATCTAATCAGTGACATTACTAATTTAGTCAAACAAGTCTACTTAATCAATAAATCTAAATTTACATAATATAGATCTAAAAGGTAATTGTTTCCCATTTTGTAAGACGAATACACAACACCTCAAAAATGCTGGTATAAAATTTTACAAATATCCAGAATATTCCAAATTACTTTGGCATACATGTCTTGGAACTTTTAATTATATCAAAGCCATAAATAATAATAATTTAGAAGCATAGCTCTCTGTAATCTTCTGAACCCAAACTATCTGCGAATTTCTCTATGATTGAATTTCTTTAATCACGATGCTTCAAGTAGTATCCTCTTTTTCCATATTTCATCATCAATAATGGCATTAAAGAAGGCTAGTAGACAATTGTATATTTTGTCCAGATAGAACTTAGGCGAAGACTGCAATTTCTAATGTGTATTCAGATAAAAGAATAATCCTAAAAAACATAGTTGTTTGTGTGATTGTTATTAATTATTCTTGATCAATGTAATACCACTACTACTCCAACTGAATCTTTTTTAGCTCGACTTGGAGTGTTTTTTAAACTTTAGTCTGAACTTTCAACCAAATGCTCAGTAGAAAATGAAATAATGAATTACAAACTTACTGTATCTTCTTAGTCCAATATGGAGGCAATTTGGAAAAAAGTATTAATGCTAAATCGGTACAATGTAAGTCCTCGTTGAGTATGAATACATCATCCAAGTCTAACTAGACTAGCATGTGATATTATTTGTTGTCTGACACACACATATACATATACATATCTATGTGCTCGCTAAACTAAGGGTTGGTAGGATGATACTCAACGGGACAACTATAATATCCCAAAGATTTTCAATTAATACTATCTATACTCTACATTGCGGGTACCAGTAATAGTAATAATTTAAACACAGCATATACACTTTGCTGCGTATAAGAAATGCGTCATGAAATGTTCTATATAATCAGATCATCACCAAAAAAATATTGTGATGAATTGTAAATAAAAAGGAAACGAAAATTATTATCAGTATCTATTTCTGACTCTGAATCTTCAGAGTTCTAAGCATTCATGTTCTAATTTGGAATTATATTTTTTTATTAGACTCTATAGAATAGTTAATTAGAATAATTAATAAACTTGTTTTTTTGTTATAAGTTGAAAGCAATCTATATATGAAATTACTATTCATATGTTATTTTTATGTAAGTAGTCCATTACATATTGAATGTTTAAGTCTTCTTCATCTAATTCTTTTCTCGATCCATTTGCTGATTAGAAATTTCTATTGGTTTTTAGCAATTAATACCTAGTTGTAATACAATCTTATAGCTTTAGACATTAGTTATCCAGTATTATTGTATAGCTTGCTGTATGTCAAATGCAATGAGAAACTTTTCCAAAATATTAGTAGCAATAGATGGCTCAGAAATATCGATGAAAGCAGCAGTTTGTGCTATAGATATGGCAAAAAAGGATAACTCTCAGATGATTGCCTTAACAGTACTTGACATATCTACGCCGAGACGCGTATCATCATCCTTTATTACAGCACCTACATATGGATTAAAAGAGTTAGAAGAAAAAAGAAAAGAATCTCAGCAATGGTTAGATAAATTTGAAAAATTAGCAGCGAAAGAAAACAGTACTACTAATAACAACAACAATATCCAATATAAATCAGAGATTATTGAAGATTCAACATCCAGAGTAGGATCTGCAATAGTAGATTATGCTGAGCGTGAAAATGTAGATTTGATAGTAATTGGTACAAGAGGTAGAACAGGTTT
>DATFPS010000048.1:0-3024 GCA_035264705.1 Nitrososphaeraceae archaeon
TGAGGCTTCTATACTCCCACCAGGTAATATGAAAAATGTAATCGGTTCAAGTTCTTTTTCGAATCTATCTATGGTCGCCTCTAAATGTAATGCCATTTTTTCCTGGACACGTGGTGTTTCGTGTTTATTTTCTAAAGAATAGTTGGGATCTGCTAAATCCGAGCCAACAATAAACAATTCATTTTGAATCAGTAAAAGAATATCTACTAGATCTGAAAAAAGATTTCTATTCTTTAAGAGTGCGATAACCAATCCAATATTTGAATTTAATTCGTCCACACAGCCATAAGCAACTATTCTTGGATCATTTTTTGATACACGCTTGCCCCCAATAAGACCGGTTTCGCCTTTATCGCCCGTTCTGGTATATATTTTCATATTCCATACTGAATAGCAGATCATTTAAAAATAGCTATTTTGTTAGAGTTAAAACTATATCAACATAGGATAATATTATTAGCGAAGGAATCCAATTTTATTAGATTTCCATATAACGAAAAAGGTCGTAATAGAAGCAGTATTAAAATGTATACTAAATTCAATCACACGAATATCTAACTTCGTTATATATCTAATAAGAGTGGACATCTGATTTGTGTTCTCTCAAGTATTTTTTCTTCTTGAAGCGTTCGTTACATTTTTCGCATTTGAAAGGCCTTTCAAACTCCAAAAGAAAACGCTTTTTTCTCTCTTCTGGACTTTCAACAATAGGATTTGATTCTGTATGCATCATTTTGTTCATAACTAGTTATGATAAAAAAATATTTCTACGCTTATTTACCTTAAGTAGGATAATTACCTTAAACTTCTTCTAATTAGTATACTTGTCAGATGATAACTAAATTTTCAGTATACAATTCGTTTGTCTTCATAAGACAAGAATATATAGGATTTATTCAACTACGTTACACATGTGCCGTCGTAGCTCAGCCTGGGAGAGCACTCGACCTGATCTATCGGGAGTGAAGCTGAAGACCGAGCTGTCGTGAGCTCAAATCTCACCGACGGCATATTGAATTCTGTTATATAACAATAATTTTATAACCTATCGAAACATTAGAAGACATAACCTGAAATAGTAAAAATATCTATTATGACAATCATTATCAACATAATTATACAGGCCTTACGTCGGAAATTCTGCAATCACTCGGACTCATTTTCCTTTAGAAGATATAATGACTTTAATTTTGAGGAATTTAATACATGTTCTAGATGTGGAAAGACTTTAAGACAACTAAAAGGCTTTGATGAGGATATTAGAGGTTAAAAATAATAATATGATTCGTATAAATCTTCAGATTCTAATTATTATCTGGTGGATAGGAGCGGCCACTTCTAGCAGTGCTTTGTTGATAGCTGTGTATGAATATTATCTTATAATTGGAATAGCTGGGTGGACGACAGTTGTCACAACTACAACTCTTATTGTTTATGAGATAAAGGAGATAAAAAAAGAAGATAGAGAGAAATCATCGACAGAAAAAAAACTTAAATAGTGTCCTTTCCACCTTGTTCTTCTATAACTACTAATGTAACTGTAGATGTTATTCCCTGTATTTTTCTTATTTTATTTGTTATAGCATGATTCATCGTCTCTGTATTATCTGATTTCACTTTGACAAAGATATCATGAACACCATATGTTCCTCTCACCTCTTTTACATCAGGTAATTTTGCAATTTCAGTTATGAGATTCTCCTCTGATCCTAAAGTGCAGTTAACCAAAATATATGCAGTTGGCATTGTATCAAAGGTTATGGTGGTTAGTATTTTAGTCTTTACTAATAGAATTTGTTAATTTACTATCTTAATCTAATAAATCAGACATCATTTTAATAAGTTTGTTTTGAAAGTATTAGATGATAATATCACCATAAATCTTTAGTATGTAAAGTCTGTAAAGCTGACCTGTCTTTCTATTAGCGTACTTCCAGTCTTCAATACTATATTTTTCTTCCTTAAATTTGATTTTCATTCCTACATGATGAAGAAAATAACATCTTCTTTGATTGTAATTCTATTCTATTCTATCAGTTAAAGAGGTTATTTGCAGATAGCTCATACAATAATAACAAGAATATCAATAGGAGACTTTTATCATAACCATACTGTACAATTACGTTTTTTCGCCTTCATTAATATCGCTCTTAATACCGAGGACCAAATGATTATATATTTTTCTGTAAAATGCAAGATGTATATTTTTGTTAAAGAAATGTATAACGTCTTCAATAGGTTTTTTTATATTATCAGCTGAGTTTCACGCCAAGTAAATAGGATATTGCTATATCTTGGTTGTTTTTAGAATTGCCAATATTTATCTGAGTCATGATTCTATGGTAGAATATAATGCGACTACCTCTTGAAGGTGATGATTATTTTATTAGAGAAGTAAATGCTGCTTTTGAAAGCATCCGAGAGGCTTATCTAAAAGCGTTAAAACAACAGATCATAATGAAAAAAGTGAATGTAATGTTAGGTGATGGCAGTGTAGTTCAATCTGATACCTTTGAAAAGCAGAAAGTAATGATATTTTATCAACAATTAATTGAATCACTTAGAGAATGGGTTACTACAGGCGTCTCGAACTCAAATACAGATGACTTACATCGTTTGTATTGTAATATAATGCAAGAAGTTGGCAGATATAGTATTCATGGATATTTTGGCATTCAATTTCATGCTCTGCCTTATTACAAGGTTGATAAACGGGTTATTGAAATTCAAAAAGAATTATCTCAGCTCGCAGACAGTGCAACAAATACTTTCCAGTCTATGGCCCACAGAGGTAACGAAATAGTTCAGAAGGAGTTGGAAAAGATTGGGTATGTAGAAATGGGATTTGAGGAATTACTGTCAAAATTATTTGAAGATCAGAACCTTATTAGAGATCTAGGGATAAAAGCGTCGCTGGTAGAGCAGGAATTTCCTGAATTCGAAAATATGCATAATAGAAAGATGGAATTATTCACAGAATTGAACAATTTATTAATAGAGCTGTATCAGACATCTTCAGTTTCA
>DATFPS010000049.1:0-6390 GCA_035264705.1 Nitrososphaeraceae archaeon
TCAATAGTTAAGATTTATTGTCTTCTGTGCTGATATTGTTATCATGTATTTTTTTATTCTTATTGTCATTACCGCCGCCATATAATAATTCTTTTGATGTGTCGTCGCCATGTGTAAGTTGTTCTTTATTTAATTCTGGTGCTGAATCTAGACCGACTTTTGTAGTTTTTTCTAAATCTTCCATTGTCTCTTTTATGCCACTCTCCTTGTAATCTTTTGGATCATCTATTTTCCTTGTATTTTTGCTCATTATAACTACTCTTGATACTATTAATGCAATATTTAAAATAATTCTATAGATGCATCACAAATAACAATAATTTCCAATCCAAAAAAGCCATAGCCAGCGATAGGTATGGTGAAAATAACTACAGATAATCTTTTTCATCCATTCAAATCCTCTTGGTCATCGTAAATTTTCAGTTGATTTATCTTTTGGTTCTTTTCTATATGTATTACGAGATGATCCAGGTAGTCTTTGTATGTCATATATTAGCCGTGATGATAAAACATTTTTAATATTTACAGAATATGATTTAGTTTACCAATTATTTTATTAGCATAAAGTCTCTCAGCCTCTTCCAATACACGGTCTTGGGAGTCTTATTATAATAATAGTAGGATGTTGTTGACAAGACATTGAAGAGATATGGTAATAGTTGTATTGGTAGCCATAAGTAGTTGTTGTTGTCGTCGTCGTCGTTGTCGATGATCACATATTTTGGGCTAGAAGAGTTATTGTATTTGTCAGGGTTTGTTCTTAATGCTTCAATTACTTATGCAAAAGCGAATTGTAATATCTTTGTTATCTTGTTAAAACAATAATCACCTTTTCTTCAACTATCTTTTCGATCGAGATATTCTTTATTATTGTTTTTAAACTAGTTAACAAAAGTCGCTAGCCTTGATATTTCATTATTGAGATGTTCTTACTCCTGTTTTATGTTCACAATAGATGATATTGAGTTCAATAAATTGTTAGAGCTTGCTATTTCATCCTCCAAGTTATGTAAATTCTTCTCCATTTTCTGTTTTTTGGATTCCAATGCATTTACCTCATTTTTGAGGTTTCAAATGCTCGTAAATCATTATCAGTAATTGCAAGGAAGGGAACAACTTTATAGTCATATCTTCTTTCTTGGCTAATTTACATAATTTTTAGAAAATATTTGATATTATCTCCATAGTGTCTTAATTGGACAAATTAAGCTTATGTAATCGCTTTAGATTTCAATATTCTCTATGTAGAATTTAGTTACCTCTGACTCTCTTAGGTTTAATGCAATAGATATATCTATTGGAGTCTTGCCCTGGAAAAGAGTTTGTAGGACTACTAGAATAGATGCTTGTGAGTTTGATGGTTGTTTACACCACTTTTATTTACAAATGGGCATTCTAGTTACAAAAGGTTACGTAGCAACCCAAGAGTGTGACGCCGGGGGTGGGACTCGAACCCACGAGTCCCGAAGGACATCAGCTAGCATGTCGTTATTTGATCTCGAGGCTGACCCCTTTTAGGGTATATAACATACCTAGCTTGGGTACCCCGGCACTATTCTTGACAAAGTATTGCAATTTAATGGTTTTTTTCATATATAATTAGTAGCATAATATAATATATCCAATGCTCAATGAAAAGGCAGAGCTATTATTGGTAAATAATTTGAGCATCCGCAACTATTATACATCCCCCAACTTTATAACATTATATCTACTGGAAAAGAAATATAATTATACACTCATAATAAAGAGTACAAGTTATATTCTGATGATTGTTATCGAAATACATGTTAGCAGCATCTGCAAAACCGCCAACAATCGAAGAAATTAAGAAAATAACTATAACTGATATTGCTATAATGAGTGGACTAGCCGATTCGCTTAGAGATAACCTCAAACAGCATATTCAAATTGACCCCTATACTATGCGTGATCCATTTGGTGAAAAAGACGATTACAACTATTTTGTAGTACTTGATAGAGAGCAACCAAGCAGAATCGTTTCAATGATTGTTGCAAAAAAAGATCCATCCCCTCAGCCACTGTGGGACAAAATATTGAATGAGCGTCAGATTAAAGTACCAATAACTAAAGAAGATGCTGTAGCATTGAAGAATGAGTTAATGCCAAAAGAGACAAATAACTTTTATCCATATAGAGTTTCTGGTAAGGTTGTTGGTTATATCATGTTTGCATTCCAGATCTGTGGACAGCACTAATAATTTGATAGAAAAAGCACAGTAGTCAGAAATTAAAATTGAATTAAAAAATAAGAAAGTCACATCAATGGCTCTTCTTTTACATTCAAGCTACCATTTGGCATAATCTCTACTCTCATAATATCAAGAATGGCTTTTGCTTGGCCTTTTCCTTCCCTTTCAATAATGTTTCTGGCTATTTTCAATCTGTAAGCAGATGCCCAATGCTGACCTATCTTATATTTACCGCGCATTTCTTTTGGAACTATTTTAATCACAGTGACTTCATGGACAGATGACATGTATGGATGAAGTGTTTGATATCTTCCTTCCTTCTGATACTTTTTCATTAAGGCATTTAGTGCGCTGGCTTTCTCTTCGTTATCTTCAACAATCGAAGCTTTTCCCTTAATGACTATGCTTATATAAAGAGTATCTGCTTGTGATGCATCACTAGGATGGAAATAGTACGATGGTAAAAAGCATATATGCTGATCAACTTCGAACCCTACTTTTTCATTTCGTTTAATGTTGTCAAGTTTTTCACCAAAAGGATGGGAATGCATATAGACGGCATCTGATTTTATTATAGATTGTGAATTAGTGTGTGGATCATCTGCTTGCACAAAAACGAAATTCATAGGTATAACCTGTGGGTATCCATTGATATCTATTGATGCTATCCTACCAACAGGTTGGTTATGAAGAAATTCAATGATTTTCTTCTTAGATTGTATCTCAAGCTTCTTGGTAAGCTGCATTTACTGACCTTTTTATAAAAACAACATAATTTAACTTGTTAGTATACAAGAGTATAGGAGATACCTTCAACACGTACAAGAACTCACTCCACAAAATTATTGAGTACAAAAGTTGATTGCAAATACTTTGAATGACGATGAAGGATATTCATAGCACATCATCAAAAAAATGTTAAAGTCATTTTATTGGACAAAAAAATACTCTTATCAGCATCTTTTCGGCACTACCTCAGACTTTAAAACCTGATTTAGAAATAGTTAATGTAATTCTTAACATACCAATCACAAACGATGGTGAACAACACAAAGATAATAACAACAGTGTTAGTCAATACATTGAATCCAATAATGGCAAGATATTACATTTAGCCGAAAAGAATTACGAAGACCTGGTCGAAGTATTGACAAATAATGCCATAAATGTGCGGCTTCTTCGTCCAATCCTATATCATCATTGTTTCATCATCTACATTCAACATTTAAGTCATATAATCAAAGCGATACCTGCATAATAGAAGAGCCAGAAATTTATGATAATAGTAATGGCATTATTGCTGATGATATAAAATAATACATCAGAGTTTCTTTTGCAATATCTAACATTCTATATTATATAGATGTATTAATCAAAATTGCTCCAATTACTTTTAGTCAATCTATCTTGGTTATTTTGTGTAGGTCTGCGAACCTGATTCCAGAATAATTGAAATAACTCTTGATTTTTAGATGACATAATTGTCTAAAATCGAATAATGTATAACACAGTCAGGAGCTTTGGACTGATTTAGAGTGCAATGGCATATCTTGACAAATATTGAAATACCGTTGCATTAGGAGAGACTTTTTTATTCTAAATATTATATAAAATTTTCTTTTAGTTTATGAAATGGAAATTGCTTTCAGAAGTAATAACTGTTGATACTTTTATGTTCAGCCAAATATTATTGTGGTTTGGGCTTGGTAGTTAGTACAGGAGACAGATCCGCTACATCTATTCACTTGATTTGTTCGAAAATTAAAGCATGAACTGCCGCCCGCTGCAGCTGAGAGCTTCAGCTTTCTGTATAGTAGTAAGTACTACAGCTAGTCCTGATGACAGCATTACTACTGCTGATAAGATTCCTACCATTAGTAAAGTGGATTTGTATATATTATTATTTATGAGACTGTCTGTCTGTACTAATAGTATATAGTATTGTTGCTTCACCTATTCTTTGTCATATATATACAGAAACCTATATTGCTTAAGTATTTTGCTTCCTATCAGTGACGTTAATGTAAAGGTATCTATAAGATTTTCAAACTAGAGATTATTTGAAGAAAAGTTATTGAAATTACACATATCTATATATGTATATATAAAGATATATATATTATCGATGTTCATTTAAAGTGTATAATAATATAACCTATAACATCTACAAATTTCAATATTAGTTCACTCAATATGTAATAAATTCTGAGTGGCAAAATAGAGTCAAATCTGTCTTACATCCTACCAAATGTAATAACGGCTGCTGATTATGAAGTTTTATCTGTATAAGAGAAAAAAGATCTGCAAAAGTAGAGTAAGAATTAAATTAAACTATTAAAAATACATTAAACACTGAAGATATACTGTAAAAGAAATCAAAGAAGTTAGTTTTTTACTGCTTGGCGAACTGTTGCTGTTGTTGAGATGCAGTAGAGAAGGCTGTACAAGTCTTTGTGATATTAGTGCCAAATTCTGTTACTGCGTCGATTGTTCGATTATAGATTTTCAGATTCTCTCTTGCAAGGTCTAATGCATTGATTGCTAGCTGGTTGTTGATGCCAACTGCTCTTAGTGTGTTGTTGGTAATTTCATTTGATTGTCTTGTAAATTGCTCTGCGTATGGTGTTGACACTGGGTTGTTCCAGCTTCCTATGAATTGCTTTTGAGATGAAACTGTGTTCTGAATAATATTCTTTGTTGTTTGGATGAAATCTAGCTGAAGATTAGACAATGCTTGTGAATATTGCGGTTGAACTTTTGCCATCTCATCTACTGCTCTAATAAAATTTTCCTTTACTGTGTCAAATACATGAGTTGCATTACTTGATTCTACAGCACTGCTTTCATTTTTTGATTTGTTATCTACCAATTTTTATACAATGATACTATTACATATGAATATATAAATTCTGGTAACCAATGGTAGTGATTACCATATAAAACCCCTTAAATATCACAATCTATTTTTAATTGTGTATATGGCCATGATAAGCTATAAAGCAGATGATGATTGTCATATAAACAGAAGTAAAAATAATGACTCATCATTTAAATGACAAATTTGTTTTCTACTTAAATATTGCATTAGCAGCTGAAAATTCAGCATTAGAAAGATTACAGTCAAGAATACAACAAACAATTTTGGAAGATGCAAAGCAGCAACTACAACACCATTTAGAAGAGACAATAGAACAGCAAGATAGACTACGACAGCTAATTACTAAATTCGGTGGAACACCAACACAAGAAAAGGCTAAACTACCAATAGCATCTCCACCTGAATCAATTGCAAAAACAATGGAAAATACAATGATGACTTCTGCTGCAGAACGTGAACTAAAGGAATCAATACAAGATACAATAATAGAAAATGCAGAAGTAACAGGATACACTATGCTCATACAAATGGCAGTAAAAATGAACGTTGCTGATGCAATACCTTCTCTAAGACAAAATCTTAATGAAGAAGAGGAAATGTTTGGATGGCTTAGAGCTAATGCACCTGCCATATTTGCAAAGCTATGGCCACAGGTTGAAGCTGAATCTTCGTCCCTCAACTTAAAACCGTCGTCTTTATCACCAACACCAACAACAACGCAAGAACAACAACAACTAGAAGAAGAAGACGACGAAAAGTTCAAAGGCGGAAGTACAGCAAGACATGGAGGACATTTAACAGTCACAACTGAAGCTGTATCACATAGAGCCAATATTACAGCAGACACTGTAGCAGAGGGAAAAAGGGATCAAAAAAGACATAAGACCACCAGAAAAAAGGGGAAAGGCCAATAATTTTTGGAATCTTTAAGTAGAACTATTTTTATTACTATTAGTTAAAATTCCACTTTAATATCGATATCGTCACTGATTCCATCCGCGTACGTCAACTTCTAATGTTAATTAGACCAATTCTTGGCTTTAACTATGGCATAGATCATAGATACTCGAACACTGTTCACAATAATATTTTTTCCATTGAGTTACGGATAATTTTGACATGCTTGTTTGTTCTCCAGCAGCTGCTACATCTCAATACAAATCATTATTGGCTGGATCCTATTCCTCCATAGATCTATAATATCATCTCCTCTGAGATATTTAACAAAAAAATGCAAGTTCAATCAATTACATCCTAAATAATCTGAGTTGCAAATTAGACTCAAATTTGTCTTGCATT
>DATFPS010000050.1:0-9721 GCA_035264705.1 Nitrososphaeraceae archaeon
CTTCCTTCTAGGGAACATCTTCTCATATGGCTCTAAAATACTTCTACAAAATTCTATTCCTCTCTCTGTAGGCTTATAAATTGTAACTGTCCTCTTTCCAAATTGTATTTCATGTTTTCTTATCAATCCATTTGACTCCAAGTCATCAAGAATAGATTTGTGTTTTTTTAGATTCAAGCCACAAAAGCTTACTAATGCTGTCTGGTTTAGTTCACTATATTCTAAAAGTTTCAGGATTATGTCTTTGACAATATATATTCTATCCCGATACGAACTATTGGAACCAGACATTATAGATGGTGACTTTAGACTTTTACTTTACAGTACAATATAATCTCTAATTGCAACTGATTTTGCTATGTTAAGTGAGAGTGTTATATTTTAAAGCATCTATATATACGATGATGATGACAATGCTCATGTATTCACAAATTAATAGTAATAGCAATGACTTGCTTAACATAGTTAAGTTACCTTAATTAATTAACCAAAATTTCTATAAGAAGGTGTTTAGATAAATCACAATTTTTTATAATATAATAATGCAGATAGCAGGATTAAGTCCACATTATACTACTCATCCCATCTTTCCAAATCTCTTTACAGCTATGATTGTAGCTTCATTGATTGCAATAGGCTTAAACTTTGTCTTTAGCATGTTAAGAAAAAAGACAATGGATATGGAAAAGATGAACAAAGTTATGAAAGAGACCAATGAGTGGCGAAAGCAATACACCGATGCGATAAAAAAACAAGACAAAGCGCGTGTAGCAGAATTAAAAAAGAAACAAGCTTATGTAAATAAAATGGCCATGGAAATGCAGCAGCAACAGATGCGTCCAATGTTAATCTACATGGCACCCTCCTTTATGTTGTGGATATTTGTATTTCCAGCAATCTTTGGACAAACAGTAGCTCTTTCACCTATAGAAATCCCATGGATAATGTGTAATGAGCAAAATGTGGAAACAGACAAGCAGACAGATGAAAACGGTGAGCCTAAAGGTTCTTGCTCTATCAGTGGAGAAGTCTATCTCTGGGGATGGTTCCTAATTACATCATTTGCATTTAGTGGGATAATATCGAAGGTTACGCGGACCTCTATGCCAAGTTTGGGTTAGAATTGAAAAATAAACAAATCAAAAAGCAGAAGATAAGTATTGTTATCTCGGGCTGGCCCGCAGTAGGCAAGACAACTATAGCTACAGAACTTGCAAAAGAATTTAGATTAGAAATATACAATGGAGGTGATATCTTGAAAATGCTTGCTGGAGAACGCGGATATTCAATCTCAGGGAAAGATTGGTGGGATACAGAAGATGCTAAAAAATTCATGACCGAACGAAAATCAAATCCTTGCTTTGATAAAGAAGTGGATCAAAGGTTGGTTGAAATAGTTAAGAAAGGAAATGTCGTAATTACAAGTTATACCCTTCCCTGGTTAGTTAAAGATGCAATTAAATTTTGGCTTAAGGGTTCACAAACCAATAGAGCAAAAAGAATGGCATATCGAGATAACATAAGTTTCGAAGAGGCTAAAAATATTATAAATTTAAGGGATGATGATAACACAAAGATCTATCATAAAACGTATGGATTCAATTTTGGTGAAGATCTTACCGTTTTTGATTTTGCTCTAAACACTGATCTAATGAACCTTGACGCCTTAATTGTCATATCTAAAGATATTGTAAATAATATTACGATCTAGTCTTGTTATCAGGAGATGCAATAACACAATTTGAATTTTCCTCAGTTACATAATCTAGTAAAAATAGATGAGGATATTACTAACGAAAAATATGGCTATTTTCCAGACAAAAGACCGATAGAATCATTACTTAATTATGGATTAATTTTGATTGATAAACCCGCTGGTCCTACGAGTCACGAAGTAGTAGCATGGATAAAAAGAATATTGGATATTGAGAAGACAGGACACAGTGGGACGCTAGATCCCGGTGCCACAGGGCTTTTGCCAATAGGTCTTGGAGAAGGAACTAAAGCTCTTTCTGTCTTACTTCTAGGACCAAAGGAATATTATGCATTAGCGCGTATGCACGCTCATATATCCGAACAAAGAATAAATTCATTGATCACAGAATTCATAGGAGATATTTATCAAAGGCCACCGCAGCGGTCAGCAGTAAAAAGGGCAACTCGGGTACGAACAATATTTGAATTTGATAAAATAGAACAAAATGATCGTCTTGTTTTGATGCGAATATTGTGTCAAGCAGGCACATATATTAGAAAAATAATTTATGATATAGGTGAGGTATTGGGTCCAGGGGCTACAATGGTGGAGCTCCGACGTACTCAAGTAAGTAACTTTTCAGAAAACGAAGAAAGTTTGACAAAACTCCACGATCTGGCTGATGCCTATCAGCTATATAAAGAGAAGAAGGAAGATACAAAAATACGTAGATTGATAAAGCCTATTGAACATTGTTTGGAAGGAATACGTGCAGTTATGATAAGAGATACTGCCGTTGATGCACTTTGCCACGGCGCACAACTCGCTGTTCCTGGAGTCTTGGCAGTACCTGCAGGGCTAAAGCCAGATGAACTTGTCGGAGTATACACCCTAAAAGGAGAAATAGTTGGGCTAGCACAAGCAGCATTAACGACAGAGACGATTGAAAACAGTACCACGGGTATTGCTTTTATAATGAAAAGAATAATTATGAAACCTGGTACATATCCGAAAGTATGGCATAAAAGTAGCCAAAATTTCATGAAACTAAAGACTGCAGATATGAGAAGTACTCTAGATAAATTAGAAGAAGAAGATGTACAGTCAGACTGAAAGAAAATTAAAGAGATTCGCCAAGACCCGGGGATTGCCTTTCTAATCTGGCGATATTCTTTGCGAGGTTATCCATTGTCCCTGGAATATGACAGTTGCATATACATTCTTCACATTCTATGTGATTTCCATTTTTACAATGGTCTGAGAATCCTTGGTTTCCCATAAAAGATGAGAACTTTATGTTTTAAACCTTATTTTTACGTTTGTCTTACATATCTTGAGCGATATAAGTAAAAACATAACGTTGCGGTTTGATATCAAGAATGTAACTTTATAATGTATTTTATATAAATAAGTGTAAAGGGTGTGTTTATTGTCAAGCTTTATGGATAGGTGTTAAGTTGTATGTGTTTCTAGCAAAAAAGAATATCTCTAAAATAAAAAGTTAATTTGCTCTCTAAGATTTTACTTTAACAATAGCCTGCACATAACTTGAGAATAAAATTGCAAGTAAAACTAGTATGATCTCCTTACCTATCACTTAAATTCCATGATTTTCATTCAATCATGGATATGCATCAAGATGACTTGAAGACGGTATGGATCTGTAACGTGTGCGGAATGAGGGTTATTTTCTTTTCAGATATGCAAGACCACAAGGCTAAGTTTGGACATTTAGGAATGAAAAAATATGATTTATCATCAGGTAAATTGCTTGAAAGTATTGCATATGATAAGAAATAATAAACCTCGTTTTTCGTACGGCCATATTTCTATGTGTAGTCATAATATATAATTTTGAATGGTTAATATACAGATTTAGTTAGGAAAATTACATTGCCGGGGTCGCCTAGCCTGGGAGGGCGCAAGCCTGGAATGCTTTCTAGTCAGCTTGTGACCTATAAAGGTCCCGAGGGTTCAAATCCCTCTCCCGGCGCCTCAGATATTACTTTCGTTTCTTCTTCTTCCATATTTCATAAGAGACAACCCATGGCTTGATTGCTTTCATTTTACACTGTTGTCGATAGTTGTATCCCCCGTCGAATAGGATTATCTTTGACGTTAGGCCTACCGGTAATTCGACATTTGTATCTGGATTGTCTATTGTTGCTCATTATACAAATGTTATGATCTATTCTTGGCTCTAAACTCAAGATCTCAACCAGAGCGAAAAGAGGGTGCATGTCAAAAAGCCATAAGAAGAATGCCCAAAATGATTAATTTTTTTTATCTAATGATATCATATTTCTTCATCTATCTGATCGAATGAGACAGCTTTAGAAATCTCATGTAATCGCATAACAGAATTTCTATAGTATTCTTTTTTATTAATAATACCTTTTTCGTCGAGCATTTCTATGAGTGTTGTGAGCCGGGCACTAATTTCTTCCAGAGAGGTTAATTCCTTTCCTGTAATCTTTTTAGACGATCTTGGACCTTCCATATCAGTATCTTCGCCACGTTTGTGCCTTCTGTTAGATTGCATGTGTATATATGTAGTTTAACATAATATATTCCAAGGTTATGTTATCTTTTATGATTACTGTATTCAAATATAATTAACTATTCATCATAAATGGATACAAGAGTAATCTCAAATTTTATATTTCCGTCTGCTTTTGATATCTCTTTAATACTTCAATTTCTGCGAGACGAGACTATCTTCATCACCATAAACTTATTTTATATTCTATAATTGTGACGTTTATATTGCATATTCATAACGAAGAATTTTATAGAGTTTCATATTCTATTATACAATCCGTGTAGTACAATTCAGCAATGATTTTCTCAATATGTTTTTGGTCGTATTAGTTGAGGCAGGCAAGCATACAAAAAAGGCAGAATAGAATATGTTATTAAAAAGATAATAATAATAACTATTTGTTATAAATTAATTGATAGTTGTAATGTCTTAATTTAATTTTGAGATCGCAAATTGATTATGAATTGCTAATAACGTTATATTCGAGTAGGATTAGGGAATATTGAAGTACCGATGAGTAATAGAAACTATTATCGCTTGATTACCACAAACTTCTACATTGAAGCATATGGGTCATGGATTTAAGTTGTATTACATCAGATGGAAACGAATCCAAACATATCTGATGAATGTATTTTCTTCTCATCAAAATATTAAATCATAACTTAGCTTTAAATAGAGTTCAGGCATTTGAGCCGTTGTTAATCAATGGCGTTATTAAACCGGGATTATGATATCATCGTTGCTGGCGGCGGTCTTGCAGGCATGATCGTTGCATGCTCTGCGGCTTATTACTCGAGGCAGTCTCTTCGAATCCTTATTGTAGATAGAAATAAGTTATCTAACATAGGAAAGAAAACAGTGTCAGGATGGATATGCGGAGATGCTGTAGGTAAGAACACGGTAGAATATATGTCGAGTCGAATTGGAATTGAATGGAAATATCCCGAGATTGAGCATCCTGTAAAGGGAGTAATAGCATATTCTCCGAATCATGAAACTGCTATTTCTTTTGATGGGGAAGGCTACATTCTTAATAGAAGGCTTTTGCCACAGAAACAGCTGAAAGATGTATTAAAAGCAGGCGTCGAGGTCAGAGATCAAGTCATATTACGTTCCTTGATCATGGAAAACAATAATGTCATAGGAGTAGAAGGTGAGAATATCCTTAACAAATCGTTATTCAAAAAGACTGCTAAAATTGTTGTTGATTGTACAGGTGTTACTTCTGTTCTAAGGAATAATTTAACAATAAGATCATATATTCAACGCAGAATTGATAGAGAGGATCTAGAAGCAACTGGTCGTTATATCTATAATTTCGACATTGCGGAGCAGGACGATACATTTTTCAATCCTGACTACTGCATAATCCATTTGGATCAAAAACTAGCGCCTGGAGGTTACGGTTGGGTGTTTCCAAAAGGGAAGGATAAAGTTAACATTGGCCTTGGCGTACAGCAAAAGGCGTTCGAAAGAAGTAACAAGGAGATGGGGATACACAAAGATCTTAAAACGCTAATAGATGAATATGTAGAAATTAATCCTGTAATTGCTAATCCAAAAATTGCTGACTCGGACAAGGACGAAGGCAACGGCTGGGGGACCTGGCAGGTTTCAGTAAGAAGACAGAATGACTGCATGGTTGCAAATGGTTATATGCTTGTTGGAGATTCTGCGTGGATGCCAAAACCACTCGATGCAGGCGGAATAGGCCCTGCAATTATAGCTGCTACGATTGCCGGAAAGGATGCAGTAGAAGCGATTGAATCTGAGGATGTTACAGAGAAAGGTTTATGGAAATATAATAAGGATTACATTAATGACTATGGCTATAAGACCGCTGGACTGGAAGTATTCCGTCGAATGTTACAAGGCTTGACGAACGAGCAGATTAACTATGGTATGAAACATTTCCTGTCTAAAATGGATATTGATAAAATCACAAATGGCGAACATCCACAATTTAGCAGTGTGGATAAATTAGGTATGGTTATAAGAGGAGCAGTGAACAAGAGGTTGGCAGATGGTCTAAAATTTACTGCTAGCATGAATGAGAAATTGGTGAATCTTTATA
The DNA here is from genome assembly GCA_035264705.1 of Nitrososphaeraceae archaeon. GTDB lineage: Archaea > Thermoproteota > Nitrososphaeria > Nitrososphaerales > Nitrososphaeraceae > JAJNBK01. The sequence continues at coordinate 6,316 of DATFPS010000050.1, forward strand.
AAAACTATCCATCCAATCCTCAGGGATTTCAGGATTGGCAAAGGCTTCTGAATGGCTACCTAAATGAAGCATTTATGAAGTTTAAATAAATTAAATCAAGTATGTGAAGTGATAAATTTATGATGTCATTTATTCCAAGACAGCATTGTATAAGTATGAAATAATTTTAATTACTTCAAATATGGTTGCTCTGCATTTGAAAGGCAATTGAAAAACCAGAAAATAAGAGCAGGCTAATGCTTATTTAAAAAATTCTTTTGCAAATTGTCTACAGCATCTATCATTATCGCTCTCCTTGTTTCTTCAGTAATGACCGCTCTGATGTCTTCTATGAGCATTTTTGACACATCTAGTTTTCTCCTCAAGCCAGGGATTAAATTATCATAAACTGAAAACGGGTAAACTATGCTATAAAGATCTTGCATAATAGCAAATAACTTTGTAGCATCCCCAGCTTTTCCTACTCTCATTCTGTCATATACCATTCGTTTTACTTCACCAATGCAGTCTAACAATCCTGTCAGATAGGATGAACCTAATACATTTAGCTCTCTTTTACTTGGTAATGACGATTCTTCAACAATCGACTTTAGCATATATGCCTCTACCAATTCTTGTTCAGCAACTGCGATGTACTTATGCAGATCAGTTTTCGCGTACCCTCTAAACTTGTCCAGCATAACCATTGCTTGAGTTATTTTATTACGCGCCTCATCCACCTCATTGTTGTGCAAAGCGACGATTGATTTGCTACAGAGTATGATCACATCGCGTGTATTTTTAATTAAGATCTCTCTTCGTTCTTCTACATTTCGAAGCTCTCCATTAATCTCATCAAGTGAGCTATGAACATTTGTAAATGACATAGTCATATATACAAATAATTCCATAAAGACTTTGCCATTATGATGGAACTTGATTTTTCCCCGTAGAATATGACTATGGATACACTCTTCCAAATTACAATTAGATAAACAATAGAGATGACGAAATCTGTATCATTAAAAGGTTCAATATTATTGAGAGAAAAAATTTAAGCACCTTTTGCTGAGACAATGTTTGATTGAAGAATATTCGTCGAAGTAGGGGGTATACTTTTGAGCATGCTCTCGTTCAGAGATTAAATAGCGAGTTGTGGAACGCGCGACGATTAGGTGGTTCCAGTACAGGATTACCAGATATCATTGCTGTTAACAATGTAGAAGCTGTATTGTTATCAATCGAAGCAAAATCTGGAACTGGTGACGCATTATACGTTCCTTCCGATCAAATATACAGATGCTTGCAAATCCGAGACATGTTTAGCTTTTACAAATCAAGACATGCCATTCTGGCATTTAAGTTTATGCGGAAAAAAAGATTTAAGAGAAAAGGTCAGATTGTTTATGAACACCGTAAGCTGCTTGAATATTACAAAATTGCAGACAAGCTCGATAAGATAAATGATATTACCATGATAAAGTGTACTTACCAAGGCAAAACATTCTTCGTTCGTGGCAATGAATGCACAAAATTAAATCTACCTAATTACACCATGCCTTTTCAAAAAGTCGAAGTAGCTAAGGTACAAAACTTGATTCATAACAAATCAATCTTTAAAAAAAAGAGAAGGAGATCTTTTATGTCGCCTTATTCTCATCTATCCTGAGTGAGCAATTGGATGAAACCAATTACATCAGATCAAATGTACAAGATTGAAGATAATAGTCATAATTTAATTGGAATGCGTCGGGTTTATATGATGGAGAATGCTGGACACGGACTAGCTGATTTTATAGTTAATAAATTCAAAATTAAATTAAAACAAAAGAAAATAGTTGCTCTGTGCGGTCTAGGAAATAATGGCGGAGACGGGTTCGTTGCTTCAAGACATTTAACATGTTATTGCCCTGATTATGTGACTGTAATACTATTTGGATATCCATCTGATATACGGAGCGAAGAGGCGCATATTAATTGGGAAATATTACAAAAAATGGATTCTGTAGAAGTGATTTTTGGCAAAGATCTAAATGAAGATATTGAAGCCAAAATTAATAAAGCTGATATTATTATTGACGGAATTTTTGGGACGGGAATAAGGGGAGAAATTCGCTGCCCGAACGCTAATGCTATTGATCTTATTAACTCTTCAAAAGCCTATGTTGTGTCTATCGATGTTCCTTCTGGACTTGATCCAAACACGGGAGTAGTACATGAGAAATGTGTAAAAGCTGATGCTACAGTTACTTTCCACAGAATGAAAATAGGATTGCTCAAGAACAAGAAATATACAGGGACCGTTCATGTAGAACGTATAGGCATACCACTGGAAGCCGAAAGGGGAGTATTGTGATACCTACATGAAAGTCTTCCAATTTCTTGTAGGCCAGATGGCTAATTTTACATACATTATAGTCGATGAGGAGACTCGCAAAGCTGCTATAATTGATCCGTCATGGGATTTAGAAAAGATATTTTATGATTTAAAGAAAAACTCTTGGAGACTTGAATATATCATCAATACACACAGCCATTTTGATCACGTTTTAGGAAATGAACAAGTTGCAGCAGCGACAGGTGCAAAAATAATTCAGCATAAAAATTCACAACTTGACAAACAAGTTCCAGTAGATGATGGCGAGACGATCAAACTAGGAAAAATACAGATAAAAATATTGCATACACCAGGACATTCTAAAGATAGTATGTGCCTTATTGCTGATGGGGAAGTAGTGTTTACTGGCGACACATTATTTGTAGGAAATTGCGGTAGAACTGATCTTCCAGGAGCCGATCCTGCTCAAATGTATCATAGCCTATTTGATAAAGTTGCAAGACTTGATGGATCATTAATTGTTTATCCTGGCCATGACTATGGACCATCTCCAACTTCCACCATAGAAGCAGAGAAGAAGACGAATTACGTATTACAACCTAGATCAAAAAAAGATTTTCTAGCGTTTATGGCAAGTGGTGATTGATTATGAATCAGGGAAATATCTTGACATTTCTTGATTAAAACAAAACAGTTTTGATGATAAACTCTATCGTTTGTGATCGAATTTTTGTTTGGATATTATCCTAACCGCAACAAGTAATATTATAGTATCACTGTTGTAGGTGATAATACAGATCTTGTCAAATACACCTTAATGGTGGATTATGACTATCTTTAATGTGGTCATTGTAAAACTGTGAATAAGATTCATGTAACACCTGGACGCAAACCGAATCCAGCAATAATATCGTGGGGATCTGTGAAGCTGGCCGATCTTCTGCTTTGATTGTTGGTGACGGCTGATTTGTTGATCCTTCTACACCATAAATTTCCTTTGGTCTGCAACTTGGCAAAGTATCAGATAAGGCAATGCCATAGATATCTTTAACGTTAGAAAGGATACGATTTTGGCATGATTCCTGGAAA
>DATFPS010000051.1:0-4069 GCA_035264705.1 Nitrososphaeraceae archaeon
GATGTAGGCGACGATATTTTGGTAGGAGGACCAGGTGCGGATTATTATGACTGTGGTGACGGTATAGATGTAATCATGGACTTTAATCTAACACAAGGAGATGATCGAGCTGGCAATTGTGAAGAAATAGTTCAACTTGGAGTCTCATAATCAGTGAGTTAAATCTTTCGGTAGGCTAACTTATCTCTCTCTGTCCTAGCTGTTTATTAAATTAGCTTTATCTGCAAATCTCAATATTATATTATTTTTTTTTCTTTGTAAAAGAGAATATAATTAAAATTTTCTACCAATGTATCTTATTTAGTTAGTTATATTATCTTCAAACTCTAAATATTCTGACTATACTAATTAAATGCGAAAGTCGATTCTTACTTTTATCATCTTGTTGAATAAGCTCAAACATCATGGTGAATCAAAGTCTGGAAGCGTTCCATTATTATTATTCATAATTTCAAGTTTAACAGTAGTATTATTTCTAATTGCTGCTATTTATATAAACAATTCTGCATTTGCACAAAACCAAGAAGAAGAAGAACAACAATTAACCAATACAATGGGTGTGAAAATTACTTCACATAGTTTATGGCAGAAAGTTCCAGTTGGCGTACTGACAATATCAGGAATATCTACAGATGATGCTATAACGGATTGTCAAGTATATGTAGATATCAATGACCAAAAACCATTTCAAAAAGCTATAGCAACAGGTCCAGCTGGAGAAAGTGACTATTCCACATGGACTTTTACATACACAGACAAATATTATCTAATTCAAGACGGATTAAATGATTTAACTGCTAAATTATCTTGTAATGAGGATGATAATAATAATGATCCTGCTAAAGTAACAAAATATTATAGTGTCAATGTCATTGGAGTACCACCTTTTGGTGGTAATTGAAACAATTATTTGAAACTAAAAACGGTGTCATACAACATATATATACTTACATCCATCCATCCATCTAATGCCATTGAAGTGTTATTATCATATTTATTATAATTACTATATATTACTACTATCATATATTCTGACTACGATTAAGGGATAGTAACAAAGAGATGATACAGGCGATACAGATGCTACATTATCAACAAGGTCAAAAGAGACGTACAAATTATCATGATCTTATCGTCAATGAAGGGTATAAGTATACTGTTCTAATACGATATCAAGCTAGTAAATGCCAAAAGAAGCTTTAATATTATCTATCGTTGGAATAACAATATTGTCGCAGTATTATCAACTACAGTGACTATGACATCAGTATTTGATGATGGAGTATTATCAGTACTATCTCCTCTACCGACTATATGGGCACTTAATATAACAGGAACACAAGAATCAGATACCATTAATGGTACCAACAAGAGTGATAACATAAGAGGTTATGGAGGAGATGATATAATATCTGGTCTTGAGGGTAATGATCATGTTTTAGGCGGAATAGGTGATGATACTATACATGGTGACAGAGGCAGTAATAGAATTAGAGCCGGTGAAGGAGATGATTTGATATTTGATGACAGCGGTAATGATAAATTATTTGGAGGCCCTGACGATGATTCACTTACAGGAGGACCTGGCATAGATACTTTTAACTGTGGAGATGGGGATGATACAGTTACAGGCTATAATCCAGCTAAAAATGAGACTATATCTGCTAACTGTGAAAATATTATTAATGTAACAGATGATATTGCTATAACTATTTCTGCTAACTTAGCAGAACAAACAGCAGATAATATTCCTATCAGTCCTTTTAATCTTTCATTATTAGATGAAGATGAAGATGAAGATGTGGGCGTAGAAAAAGAGGAAGAGGAAGAGATAGTAACAAAAGGATAAATCATAAATCAAATACTGTCTCCCTATAATATGGAGGAGAGCACTTTTTTTCTTTCTCCTTTTTAGGTCTAGTTTGAAGTAGATTGTAATTGTTAGGTTAGATATAAAGAATTATGTATAAGGATTACAATTATCTTAAAACCAATAAATTGGCTTTTTAGTCAAAATCAGATTCCGTTAGAGATCACTACATCGGCCTCGGTGATTATTTGTAAATTGTAAGCAATGCTAATTATTCGAACATGTATTATTTCTGTTTTCAGCAATTTAAATTAACTGGTTTTTGCAATTTATTCTTTTGATTCATTGATATGTGTAAAATATTTCTAATAATATTCCGTATGCTAGCTTTTTCGTTCTGTATCTATAAAATAAAATTCTGTTATTCCAATATTCAACTCCCAATATGGAGTCTATTTGATATTTGTCCAGGAAGCTCACCATTAGGGTATTCATAGGAATGGATGTCTACATATGCTGTTCTATTGTTCATGAAATTAACCAAGTCAGATAATTGTTTACCGGCTAATGGTCCTTCAAGAGTGTCTGATGTTATATCGTCATCTACTGACAGAATTCTTCCTAAAAGACGTGGAGCTTTAAAAGGTTTGTATAAGGTAACTATAACTGTGTCATTTTTTTCATCTTCTTTACCAATATGGATATGCGCTGCTTTAGCATCATCAAAGTCTCTTACGATTAGACTATAATCTATATTATTGTCTTTCTTATCAAGTTGAAAATATACAACACCCTGTTGCATTACTTTACGGGTGAGACTACCATTTCACTTTTCAGCTCTGCTACAAAATCTTGTTATTGTGTAAATGCTGAGGTAAATGTACTAATTGTCGTTGTCAACGGTGCCGCAGCCGCAGTGGCAGTAGTAATAGTAATAAAGCCAACAATTGCCAATATTATTATCATAATCATTAATCATCATAGTGATGTGTCTTCACGTATTTCAATGTCTATTATTACTAAATGATCCTACTCATTATTATTATTATAATTACATCTATTTCTTTAATTGAAATTTATGAAATGAACATTTCTTTTTAACTGATAGGAAGCAGACCAATTTAGTTTCTCTGAAAATATTGATTTAGTATGCAGAAGCAAAATATTAAGAGATAAGACTTCAAAATTGTGCCTTGTAGTCAAGTATACAGTCAAAATGAGATGATTCCTGGTCTTTTTTAGACTTAATCATCCTAAAAGAATTCTAACAAGCACTTAGACTTTGTAAATTGTTATTGATTAAATGAAAGACATATCCTCTTTCTGGGATATGTGACCTTAATTTTTCTTTCTTTCACATAGAATAAATATCTTAATATTGTGCATACATTTTGTGTTAAAAAATATACAATACTTTGAATCTTTAGTTTCAATTATTATTTTTATTGATGTATTTACAACTATTATAATCGGAGTTCCTTTTCCAAATGTAGCATATAGTCAGTCGTCTTCTCCTTCTCCTTCTCCTTCTTCTTTTGTTCCTAACGTTGAGAGCATTAATACTGCTACCAGTAATAAAGTAGCTATTCTAACTTTTGGCAATGGACCAAAAAGCCAATACACCGACGCCAAACCAATTTTAGACAAATATGGATTTAAGGCCAGTTTCTTTGTGGTATGCAACTGGATAGATTCAGATTCAGATGAAGATGAAGATGATAACTCACATATGACATGGCAAGATATAGAGACATTACATAATGAAGGACATGATATAGGAGCAAAGTCTTTGAACCATAAAGACCTTACTACACTCTCCCCTAGTGAATTGGATTTTGAAGTAGGACAATCAAAAAAGTGCTTAGCTGATCATAATATTGATACCAGAGTTTTTGGTACACCATACGGCAAAGGATGGGATAATTCAACTGTGATCGATACTATTGCAAAATATTATGACTTTGCTATTACTGGTTTTTCTAAACTAATGTACTTGAATTGCGATGGATGGAATAAGGATCGGGAAGAACAAGACTACCAATCCAATATTCAGACCGATTGTAGAACATATTTTGATGATGGTAAATTAACTTATGCAAATAGGTACTCCATCAGAGAATGGAGTCATGATTCTGCAAATGGAGATTATGATAATGATAACCAAATGTATGAAGATTTTGTTAAGGTGGTCAATAGCCAAGAGAATCTCAATGGAGATGGAATCATAAGGGCTATTCCTATAATAGCGTATCACGATCT
>DATFPS010000052.1:0-7643 GCA_035264705.1 Nitrososphaeraceae archaeon
ATAGAATCAGTTCATAACATTTTACAAAAACAACTAGATGTTATGCTGAGAGTCGGCAACATTGGAAGATTCATGGCAATGGATCTTATTGATAGAATATCTACTATAGGGTCAACTTTGAGCTCTAATCTCGATAGAATGACAGAACAAGAGCGAAGCAAGTATAAACAGTTCTTGATGACAGAACTAAATAAATTAGATGAACAGGAAAATAATAAAGAAGTAGTAAAGGTTGAATAGAGATTAAACTAATTCAACCTAGTTCATATTAGACTAATTAGTGTGTAATAAAGCAGTAATTAAAATATTAAAGGATAGTAACCATTTGTCTTCAGTGTATTCTGATTGCGTACAGCAAATAAATGAGCTTATCGATAGTATGAGCTCATAAAAATAGGTAAATTACTAATGAAACTAAAATAATAAAAGAACATTATCGTAAGGCAAGTTCTGCTTGAAGGAAACACAAAATTACTTTTTAAACAGCATTCATACTGGCTAGCCAGCCAAGTCATATTTACTTGGAAAGGAATAGAAGTATTGGATGATGAAGTTATTTCAATTGATATGTTCATAGATAATGTACTCCATTTTGCGAATTATCCCAAGAGAAAAATTTGAAGTTATGAAGGATTTATCCATGCATTTACAGAAGATAAGTCAAATGATTAGTGAGTCTACGACTACTTAAAATTCCAAAATGGGGCTTGAAAGTTTTGCCAAATATATTGGGACTATGCGGACATTTGTAGATCGCTATGGTTACATAATTTGACTTTGAGTTAAAACTTGCCGCTAATAGTGACCTAAATAAATTTCCTAAGATATATAGGTGATAATAACATAGATAGTTCATAGTATTTCTTAGGAATTTTTCTAACAGTATTATGACAGTATCTTTAATTTCACTCATTGTCATGATGGGCGCGACTATGGTGACGCCGTCATTGACTCTCTACGCAAAGGAAGGATTCAGTGACAATGGCTTTATAATCGGTGCAATAGTTGCAGGTTATGCAATAGGACGTGTAATAACGGACATCCCTTCAGGATTTCTTACTGATAGAATAGGAATTAGCAAAACAATGAAGATAGGTCTCGTAATACAAATTCTATCATCAATATTAGCCGGAATTGCACCTAATTATTGGATACTATTCTTAATGCGCGTCACAGAAGGCATTGGCTCTTCGATATATGTTAATGCTGCAGTTACCTATGTCTTGCTTTCCAATCAGTCATCAAGGCGTGGGACGGTAATGGGAATGTATCAATCTATTATGATGACAGGAATTACAATCGGTCCGATATTCGGCGCATTCATTGCTAATACATATGGCTTAAATGCGTCTTATTTCGCCTATGCTGCAGTTTTAGTAGTTGCAATGATAATTGTTTTTTTTATCCAACACAAAGGTAAGTTTCATATTATAACAAATGGTGTTGATAATACCTATAATCTTGATTTCGAATCTTTTGGAATCATTCGTAATATATCAATCTATATAAACAGCGCAAGTCTTGCAACTTTTGGATTTGCATTTTTGCGTTCGGGTATTTATACAATGGCAATCCCACTTTTTGCCTATGAAAATTTACACCTTTCGGTAATCAGTGTTGGATTTATTTTTACATCAGCATCAGTGGCAAATTTACTTGCCTCTTTCTTTTCGGGAAAATTGACTGACAGGTATGGAATGAAGTGGCCACTCATAATTAGTATTCTTGTTGCTTCTTTCATAATCATCATAATTCCCTTTACAACTTTAATGATTCAGATCCTGATTCTTGTCATTATACTTGGCATTACTTCAGGGTTTTTTGGCCAAAGCGTTGCTTGGGCTGCCGAAAAGGTGGAAGAAAAAGTTAAAAGATCTATCAACCGTAATAAGAATAGTAACCACCTACATACAAGTTCATTTGTTACAAAAGGAATAGGATTCAATAGAATGATAGGTGATGCTGGTCTAATCTTGGGTCCTTTAATTGTTGGCTATATCATAGTGATTATGAAAAATCAGAATTTCGTATGGATGGTATCATTTGTTACAGTAAGTGTTGTTCTCATGTCTATTTGTTCATTACTCACTAAGGCTAATAATAGCAGGAATATGATATTTACAAAAGTATAAAAAAGTACTCATTAAAGACATTCTGTTATGTTTGCTCATGACTTTTCTTGATTTACGTATTTCGCTGTTTATGGATAAATTCTCACACAATTTAACTTCAAGATAAAGGAAATATGCACATGAATTAGAATATCGATGATATTTTCTAATATAGTGTTAAAAAGATTTGAATTAAGAAAGTGCTATCCACAATGTATGTCAATCAAAAATTAGTAACATATTAATTGACTATATGTATTCTTCTGTTATCTTCAATAATTTAGAAATTATTCTACAGTGAATATTCAATTATATGTATTATTGTGATAATCATTGAGATCATTAAATATTACGTAATGTTTGACTAAAAAGACAAGTAACAACTATTGTAGCTACCTCTTTGCATTTAACTATTTTTATGGTAATCTACAAACCTAAAAGTTGTCCTGAACCCACGGTGGACACTGTCTTGCCTGCCCATCAAGTACTTCTTCTATTGCAGTTATTCAATCTTCTCCTCAATTTATCCTTGATAGAAAATAAATCTAATGTTGGTGTCTTCCATTTTTTAAGAAGCTATGCTTATTTCATTGATAGTTATCCTCTAATTCTGCAAGCATCTTCTTTCCATTTTCTGGATCAATCTTTTCAATTAATGAGTTAACCTTATCTTCCAGCCTATCACTTTCTGATTTAGATTGTGGTGTGCTACATATACAGAGAAAAGACAAAACATTGGCTTACCATGCTAGCTGTAAGGATTCATATTGCTAATTCTCCATCATATCTCTACTGTTATATTTACATAATTGCTAAATTCGATTGGCTGATCGTATTCCTTTCCATCCAGTGCATATTAAACACTGTATATATATGTATATATATATATTTTTAAATGTATACTTAAAGTTATAGTAAAACCTAACTCATATAGATATTCACTTTTAGTTTCATCTTCTTCTTTTTTGAGACCCGTTTATCTTCTGCTAATCTGTCCATATATATTTGTGATCATGTCAAGAGTATTTGTTATTAATTCAAATAATTATTAATTATTCCATGAGAACTTAAATGCTTATATCTATTATAGTGTTATTCTTGTTATATCACCCAAATTATAGTGGTATGATAGAAGAAAGACAATATCTGTATTTATCTGGTTATATGTATGGAGGATGTGCTACTTTTACTGCTCATCTTCTCCATTCATTAGGAAAAAAATATGTGTTATATTTAATAAAGAGAGGATTTAAAGAGGAGATTAGAAGAGGAGATTTTGGTTATGATATATACTATCAAAATCTTTCAATAGAAGCACTTGATACTATCAAAAATCCATTCATTACTGATATGTATAAACACTTTCACTTACTTAAAAAATTAAAGCGAAATGACATAACAATTGTTATTCATGACCCAATCGAAATTTTCAAAGAAAATGAACCCTTTTTGAGATACTGGAATATTATTTGTATAAGAAAAACTTTTCAGCAATATCTTAAAAGTAGATATAACCTTAATCCAAAGTTTCTCTATCATCCTTTCTATCCTTATCCTACGCAAAAAAATGACGATAATGATAATTATGGTAATGATATTCTAACAAAAACAAAAGCAGTTTCAATATCTAGAGTAGATCGTTGTAAGCACATAGATATAATATTAGATGCTAACAAATTAATAAGATTAAAACACAACGATGATAATAATAATTCAATAAAAATCTATGGATGGATCGATTCAAAATATGTACACAATGTTTTAGGAATGGAACACTTGAAACAATATTATCATGGTAAATTTAAAAAATCTTTTTCAGCAATTTCTAAAATATTAAGCAAAGCTAAATTTATGGTTGATTTATCTGTAATTCAACACGATGGTGGTGGGACTCAATATACATTTCTTGAGGCAATACATAATAATGCTGCATTGATAATAAACAGAAAATGGATTGAAGACGTTGATCCAAAATATAGAGACTTTAAAGAAGGCTATAATTGCTTTGCAGTTTCTAATGGACAAGAGCTGGCAGAAATAATTAACAATAGCAAAAATATAGATACTACACAAATAGTATATAACGCAAAGAAATTAATGGATAGACATATCAAAGCAGACTGGTCGTCGGTATAGGAGTAGTATACTAGTATCAGAAATAATAGCAACAATAAGAACTATATATTGTTATTTTCTGCTACTTTGATTTGTTGTATTGTTATCTTCTTCTGTCATGCCTTTAATGATTTAATCACAGTCTAAATCTATGTGATAACAACTTATTGTTTTATGTTTTGTTTTTTATATATAAAATAAAAAACACTTATTAGCTTTAAGGGGTTCTTTCACATTGAGGATTTTTCTGTTAAACTAGAGTGTATTCTGGTGTATGGATTCCATGGCTTTTTCAAAAGTTCTCTTATCTTTTTCTTATCTTCTGGTATGATGCTATAGGATCCTCTAATAATTTAGAGATAGTTATGTTTTGTAATGTCTATAGATCCTTTCAATTCCATGTATTTGAAGGACTTTCCCTAACCATATAATACCTCTCTCTTCTTTCGCTCAAACAATAATGATGATTATTTCCTTTCTTAAGCTGTTGTAGCAGTAGTACTATCCATTATATTATATTGTATGGAGTTTGAACTTAATATACAACAGCACAATATATATTCAATCATTCATAAACAAAAAGACATACATACAGTTACGCGCTTGGTATATTAGAAATAATACATAAATGGAACTACGTTTTACTATCCTATGTAGTATTTGAAATCTGACCTTTTTGGAAGAACTAAATCCATTGATTGGGTTAGTTTTATCAGTATTTGTTTTGAGATCAGCTCCTTGTAGAAGTAGTTGAGGACTTGGTAGAATGTGATGATGTTGTCATTTCTGACGAAACATTGTTAGAAAGTCCGAGTGTCCTCGATATCCTTTTACCCTCATTAGTAGACGATAACTGCGAATTTATTTCCTCAATTCTTATTAGGTATTCTTCTCTCTGTCTATCACCTGTTTCATATCGAAGAATTAATTCTCCTTCAACTGGACTCTTAGTCTTCAATTTTAGTATTAACGGAGCAAACCCTGTGGCTACTGATTCTAAAAATGATATTACCACTTCTTCATTATAAAGTAATGATGGTGATTTTGCAGAATCTCTATTAACCTTTATTGCATCTTTATCTTCTACCTTGATTGATTCGAGTTTTATATGAGAAGCAATCGCTTTTGGATTTAAAATGCTATTCATTTTATCTGTTAGTACTTTACCAAGGAGCAGAATTTTAGATATGTCAGTAAATTGCATAAATTCTTTTTGGAATAGATTTAACCTGCGGATCTCCTTATCCTGCATATAGTCAATCTTGGGCACTTTTCCTTCAGAGATCAATCTCTTATAAAATTCAGCCTTTTGTGAAACATCAACTTTATCATCAAAATGATTCTGATACCAATCAGCCAAGTCATAATTGATCTTCATGGCTTTATCATCTAGTTTTGAAGCATCGTCAGCAAGTATTAAAGAAAGTATCTTGCCACCTTCTAATTTTAAGTAAGATAGATAATAATCATCAACAGAAATGAATTCTGGATCTTTTTCCACAGGAGCTTGATCATCATCGCCACGAGACACAAATCGAAAGGACCTCTTCAACTTTTCAGATATTGGAGTTTTAAAGCCAACAGGTATTCGCATGTCTTTTATACCAAGATCTGAAACTTTTCTTTTATGGCTCCAAAATTCTATTGAGGAATTGTCAATTATAAAGGAATAGAAAAGAGAAGAGGCTCGATTATCAATAGCAGTGTCGGCAAATTTTACTGCTTTTTCCATCTGTATTATTATATTATTCATACGGGAAATCCTATAAGAGTTATCATCATTCTGATCAATAGATACTTCTACTACATTCAATAAATTTGATGTTAATGCGAACGGTAGATTGAAATTATCTTTTGACAGCCAGTCTTGTAAGAGTAAAGCTGCATTCTTATAGAAATCCTCTATTTTTGAATGAATGTACTTCTTGTATTCTTCTGACTGTCTAGTATATTCTTTCTCACTATCAGTTAACCGATGAATCAATGCATTTTTTATTTGAAAAAACAGGTCGGTACTAGTTGGTGTAGGAAATAATGTATTTATTATATCTTCATGATAATTCTTGTGAAAGGCATTCATTGATGTGTCGGTAGAATTTTTCAATTGCTTAATTTTTGCAATCATTTCATTTTCTAATAATTCAGCATTATTCAATACAAAGCGTAATCTTTCAACATTCTTGTGTATCTGGATAATATTATTTGAAACAGAAACAAAATCCTTTAGCATATTGATAAAATTCTTGTTTTCGTCAAATGGAGTATAATCACCAAACAGGTACCTTCCTCCTTTTTTTTCTAAAGTATAATTATTGTTATCGTTAATATTGATATTATTACCATCTCCTTTAGTCATACAGATTATTGATCAGAGTATATGATTTAAAGTATATGATTTATACAGTCTGTCAAGATACAAGATGTTCTATACTTAACTTTGTATATCAATGTGGGATAAATTTCTTTTGTTCTGCTCCTACATTATACTTAACTCTCACCATCGTTAAGGTATTGGCCCTATATATTCTCTATACAGCAGATCCTCTGCCACTCCTTCTTTCCTAATTCTCAAAATATAGAAACGCATTTGCTTCTAATTATCCGTTAAAAAAAGTGAGATGTACGCTATGCATTTAAAATTAACAATTTATATAATTAAATATACCTCTTAATGTCTGAGTTAACCATAGTTGTACATTTGAATCTCGATCTATGACATCTATTACTATTATCATCATCAATACTTAATTAAAATACTATGAAAAGACTATTAGTTAGCCTACCGTTAACTTGGTAGGCAACCATAGACTTTTTAATTTCATTTATCCACCGTTCTTATTTTACTATGATCTATCGTATAGTTCTGCTAGCAACTACATAGAGGGTATCATTGTTTGAATATTTATCCAGCACTCCATAGCCATAGTGAACAATTTGCTTTCAATAAAACAGTAAACTTAGACATCTGTAAAATTTAGCCTTAGAATAACTTCTTAAACACACAGATATATAAGTACTCTTAGTAGTACATGAATATAGATTATGAGTTTCTGTATACATTCAGTAAAGATCTTTTGAAGTTGGACAGAACTATCAGATGGATGGGCATAGCGAACAATTTTGGTCTTCTTCTTAATGTAGAACATAGGGAAGGATTAGTACCTATTTTGACTGAAGAAGAAAACGAAGTATATGCATCAAGTACCATAACCAGACATAAAAGCAGAATAAAGTTTGAATCAAAAATAGGTAAACTGATTTATGCATTAGCTAAATATCAAAAACTCAACAGAGTTACAATTCCAATAAATGAAAGTTATTACCTGCTTATAGCACTGGATGCGGAAGTAAAAGATTTCGATAGCATAATAATGGAAAAAATAATTCCACTCATAAAAAAAGAAAAGCATAATTTTG
>DATFPS010000053.1:0-2573 GCA_035264705.1 Nitrososphaeraceae archaeon
TATAGTATAGCGTATTTATTATTGACAAACTCCTTTAAAATAATAGGATTATTTGTAGACAGTTTGTCCTCAGAACTTAACCATTGCATAAATGCTGTAGTGCCTTCATCTAATGAATTGCAATGTAATATTAGTTTAGGACTCCCATGACTTTTCTTTGTTTTTGTAATTATCTTGTTTTTATTGCCAAACAACTTTATCTAATCTTATCGAAGCTGATCAAGCTTATCGTTAATCTTATTTAATGCAGCCCACTAATAAATATATCAACGATCATTATGGATGACCTACATTCATGTTATATATCCTTTTTATAGAAAATTATTCCTAAGTTTACTGCTGTCCTTGGAACAAGTGCAGTGTAACATACCAAATGAAAAGTTCTCGAAATTGACAATGTTCAGATTTTGGTCCTTTATACAAAGCTCATAGATTTTGTATCGATCAAAAATCCTCTGTTATTTTCATCAGCTTCCTCTAAATTCATTAAGATTAAAAATCTTTATTATTATGATACTGTAGAAGTAAAGTAGACTGAGTTGTATAATTAATAATTACCCAGAGTCAAGTTTGATTAATCTGCCTTAATAGATAATGTTAAGTTGGATATTTCTTTTATTATCGTCTTTGTATATTAATATTCTTAGTTATAATAACCTGCTATACGTCGTCAAATTGCAACTAAATATTCATTTCGGTAACGTCATTTGTTTTTTCAGTTGATATATTTTTTGGTATTGTTGATGTTGATCTAGTAATCATTGTAGGTGTAATAGGTGTTATCTTGTTTATTGCTGTTGGCTCTACCATAGTCGCTGCTGTCTCCTTTGCGGGAATAGTCAAATCGCGAAAGTTATTTTTTCCCTCAGCCATTAAATGTTCATTTATCTTACTTTCTTTACTCAAATATATTTTATAACCCATCAATACTTCATCGGATACTATATCATCATCTTTATTGTCATTATCTGCAATTCTTTGCTTTTTATTACTAATCATAGGGTTATATTTTTCCACAAATGCAAATTCTTTTTCACAGTTTATAGTAAGATCCTTTTTTTCATAATCTGTAAAGAAGGTATCTTTAATGTATTCCAAAGATTGATGCCAAGTATAAGCTTTGATCGTACCTACTAATTTCATATTGATGGAATGCCGATCAATATACCCGTAAACATCAAAATAGTCAGCTACTTTGGTACAACTATCACAATAAACGCTCTTTCCTTTTTTGTTACATATATCACATTGTTGTATAATCATATGTACTCATCATCCACTTTCTTAGTATTAAGATTGATCGGAATTTTTCTCTCTGATGTTCACTGATAAGTGATAATGAGACTCTTTGCTCCCGTAATATATTCAGGATAATAGTAAATGAAATATGCTTGTCTGTAAAAACTAATACAATAAATAGAATTTGAAGATGTTAGTATAATAACTGTGGATTGCTCTAAATAATGATACAATATAGATCGATGCTAAAAAAGCACAAACTAGTTATCTAATAGGGTAGCATATAAAGAAGATCTACATTAACTCCTATGATTGTGTATGGAAGCAAAAGTCCCACCATAGATTATGTCCCTTATAATTTCTGAATCCAAGAAATCATGAGGAAAACCGAGCTCTATCTTACTTATATCATCTAATCTCTTTAGCTGTGCTTTGGTTAATTGAAAATTTAGACATTCTAAATTCTGCTTTATTTGATATGCATTTCTCGCGCCAACAATTGGAATTATTCTATTTCTTCCCTTTTGTTGTTGCCTAATCCAGTTTAATGCAATCTGCGCAGGTGTACATCCAATTTCATTAGCTATCTTACTGACCTCTTCTGTTATTAGTATATCTTTGTCTTTGAATACAATATTAACAGGATCACCAGACCTGGAGCTGACAACAATTAGTCTTCCTTGTTCTGATGCATTTTGTTCTTGTTTCTGATGCACTTGAGTTTCATTTTTCTTGTTGTTGTAATATTTTCCCGTAAGAAGACCGCCGGCTAGCGGTGACCAAGCAGTTACTCCAATATCCAAAGCATTAGACATAGGTAGAAGCTCACGTTCTGCTGTTCTTTGGAGTAAACTATATTCAACCTGCAAACCTGTAAATGGCGTCCAGCCTCTTAGATCTGCTAAAGTATTTGCTTGAGAGATCAGCCAAGCAGGAGCATCCGAGATTCCAACATAAAGAATTTTGCCTTTCCTTACCATATCATCTAATGCACGCATTAGTTCTTCGACTGGCGTCAATGGATCCCATGCGTGAACCCAGTACAAGTCTATATAATCTGTATTTAATCTTCTTAAGCTTCCTTCCAAAGATTGAACTAAACTCTTACGATGGTTTCCACCAGCGTTAGGATCTCCTCTACGCATATTTGACGTATATTTAGTTGCTAAAACAAATTGTTCTCTATTAGAGGAAATAAATTCACCAATATATTTCTCGCTTGTGCCTTCAGTATACTTATTAGCAGTATCAATAAAATTTCCACCAGCATTTACATAGGCATCGAATATTTTGCGACATTCATCTTTTGATGCTCCCCATCCCCATTCTTCACC
>DATFPS010000054.1:0-16524 GCA_035264705.1 Nitrososphaeraceae archaeon
CTCAGACATCTTATTAGATATACATTTCTTTTTGAAAGATGCCGGAGATAGGAGTTTTACGTTTTTACCTTCCTAATATTATATCTATATTTATGCTTTTTTTAATCGATGTTCCAATAGTTTTGTACGTTAGATTCTTAAGTCTAGGTATTACACACAGAATACATACATTGCTCAATTCCTGAATCACTGACACCAAGTTCTTCTCTACGATTCCAGGTCTCTGTGGCATTCCATTGATTATAATGCCCTGTATACTCAATCCATATTCTCTGCAAGTTTTTACCGTAAGAAGCGTATGATTTATTGTGCCTAATCTAGATCTAGCGACAATGATAGTTGGCAAGTTCAAAGCTCTTGCGAGGTCAGCAACATATGCTTTCCTTGTCAATGGCACCATAATTCCTCCTACTCCTTCGACAATCATGAAGTCATGCTTTGAGGCGAGATTATGAAATGCCTTTACAGAATCGGCTATACTCGGCGTACTTTGATTTGATATTCTAGCAGCCACTACAGGTGCTGCTGGTATCGCATAAAAAAAAGGATTTATTTCTTGGTCTGAATCATGTACTTGAGCTGCCTTAGCCAAGATTGCAGAATCAGTCGATTTATATTTTTTTGAAAAGATTTTTTCAGCGGTGGCAAAGGGTTTCATCACACCGACATCTATTCCTTCCCTTCGCATTAGCCATGCTAATGCTGCTGCAATCATTGTTTTACCTACATTTGTGTCTGTTCCCGTTATAAATATACCAGCCATAGGAATATTACTGGAGTAACCATTATAGCATTTAATTGAAATTAGATAATGCTGATAAGGAATTTGTCTGGCACCCCTATACGCAGATGAACGATTGGAGGAAGGGCAATAACAAAATAATCGTCCGTGGAAAAGGCTTTCACCTTATCGATGAGAGCGGCAAGAAGTATTTAGATGGAATAGCAAGTATGTGGTGTAATGTATGGGGCCACGGTAAAAATGAAGTAGTAGACAGAATGACACAACAGCTTAAAAATCTTCAACACTCTACACTATTTGGATTGGCTAATGCTCCTTCCATTGAACTTGCAAAAAAAATCTTGAATATGGCAAAAGGAATGGATAAAGTATTCTATTCTGACAATGGTTCTACTGCTATTGAGGTCGCAATGAAAATGGCACTCCAATACTGGCGTAACAAAGGAAAGTATGGGAAAAAAAAATTCATTTCATTAGAGCATGCATACCATGGCGATACGGTTGGAACTATGTCAGTAGGATACATCTCAAAATTCTTTGCAGCGTATAAACCTCTTTTATTTAAGTCATACACAGTTCCTAGTCCTTTTTTCTATGAAAGTCAGTATAAGAATTGTTCAGACTTTGAACAAGATTGTCTTGAAAAGACAGAAAATCTTCTCAAGCTACATGCATCGAAATGTTCCGCTCTTGTGATGGAGAGCGGGGCCCAGATAGCAGGAGGAGTAATTATTTACCCTGACGGTTATCAAAAAAAAATTTCTGAACTTTGTAAAAAATACGATGTTCTATTAATTCTAGATGAAATTGCGACCGGATTCGGAAGATTAGGAAGTATGGCAGAATATATCTCGCAAAGATCGTTTCCTGATATTGCTTGTTTTGGGAAAGCGCTGACCGCAGGTTATTTTCCTCTTGCTGTCACTTTAACATCTAATAAAATCTTCGATCAGTTTCTCGGGGAATATTCTCAAAATAAACAACTCTTTCACGGACATACTTTTACTGGACATCCTGTCGGCTGCACCGCTGCACTGGAGAATATAGTTCTATATAAAAAACGCAATTTAATTCATCATATTAAAGATAATGGCAAATATCTAAAAAAACGCCTACGCGAATTTGAAAAATTTTCTATAGTTGCTGATATTCGTTGTAAGGGACTCCTAGCTGGGATTGAGTTAGCAAAAAATGGTAAGCCTGTACAAATCCTCAAAGATAAGAATGAAGTTAACTATTTTGTCATGAAGGAGTCATTAAAGATGGGTGTATTCTTGAGAGCTTTGGGAAATATAATGATTGTCATTCCACCTTTAGCGATTGACAGAAGCGATCTGGAAAAACTGCTAGATGCCCAATTCAAGTTATTGCAGAAAATAGAAGAAAGAGTTTAATCAAGTTTTGAAAGCTAATTGACGAAGTTCTTTATACAATGTTGCCTTTGAAATACCAAGACTTTTCGCTATTTTTGAGCGAGGCTGATTTTCTACGAGTAATTTGATTAAATTATCTTTATCCAGTTTTTTTCGTGGCCTTCCGATGCCTTTGCCTCCCTCCTTTGCTCGTGCCATTCCATCTTTTGTTCGCTGTACTAACATCTCTCGTTCTCTTTCTGCAACCCATGTCAGTATGCCGATCATCAATCTTCTGATACTTGGTTCTGTAGTTTGCAGAAAAGATTCTCTAGGTGAGCATGAAATAAGAGGTGCATACTCTTCAATTGTTTTTATGGCATCAAGTGTATCCCAAAAAGTCCTGCCTACACGTGAAAGCTCATATACCAAGACCGCGTCGACAGGTGCACTCTTCACAAGCTCCAATAGATCTCTGAATCCATAACGAGCGATAGCGGGGATCTTTCCACTGATCGCCGAGTCTTCAAAGAAGTCTAGTATTTGGTAATTATGTTCATAGGACCATTTTTGTAAAGCCATTTTTTGGTTAAGAACTGTTTGTTCTTCAGTGCTTACTCGTAGATATGCTAAAGCATACTTCACGTTATATCTCATCATTGAATGTTTAACTGTGACATTGTCAAGAATTTATGATAAAGCGTTCAAAAAGGGTGTTGATATTAAACAAGCTATTTTGTGTTCAAACGTCTAAATTATAGGTATAAAAAAGGTACTATTTTTCAGACGGTCTAAATATGGGTCGTTTTTTAAACCATCTTTCAGAATAAAGGTAACTACGGAAATCGTTGTAATGACTGTTCTCAAAGCATAACTGAATATAGTAATTGCTTTTGTTCTGCTAATTTAGATCACTATTGGGAATTCATATCCTAGAGGATTAAGGTAGGGGCTTTTACACCATTTTTTTGGCAATTATTGATAGATGGTCATCTTCAAAAAAATAACATGAATATTTCTAAATTCGAAATTTGAAATTATTATTCTATTCTATTAGATAAGGCCAAAGGTTATTTACCGGTCTATAACATCTTCATTTCAATGTCTGATTCTATGTTCATAAGAGGTATTGCAGAAAGGATATTAAACAAAGGAGCGGATATTACATTTGATGAGTCTAGGCAACTGCTTTCAACAAATGATATTGTGACTTTATCATATTACGCAAACGCTATTACAAGGAAGTTTAATGGAGATAAGGTTGATGTCGAGTCTTTAATAAATGCTAAGTCCGGAGGCTGTCCAGAAGATTGCTCCTTTTGCTCTCAATCATCTTTCTATGACAGCGGCATTACTAAATATCCTCTTTTACCAAAAGAACAGATATTAGAGAAGGCGGAGATAGCCAAACAAAACGGATCCTCAAGTTTTTGTCTTGTCTGCGCTTATAGGTCTCCTCCAGAGAAGGATTTCTTTCAGATTTGCGAAATAATTCAAGCAATCAAGAGTAATATAGACATTGAAGTAAACGTATCCCTTGGATTTATGACTGCTCACAGGGCCCGCAAGCTAAAGTCATTAGGCGTAAAGCGTTACAATCATAATTTGGAAACATCAGAAAGTTATTTTTCTCAAATTTGCCGGACTCATGATTTTCATGACAGATTAAATACCGCAAGAATCGTAAAGTCTGAGGGACTTGAACTGTGTTGTGGCGGTATAATAGGAATGGGCGAATCTCCATTACAGAGATTGGAACTAGCATTTTCGATTGCTTCCCTTCAACCTGACGAGGTTCCGTTAAATATTTTAATACAAAGAGGAGGAACTCCTCTTCAAAATTTACCGTCTCTTCATCCTATGGAGATTATAAAAACCATTGCGATCTGGCGTTTTATCATTCCCAAAACGATTCTAAAGATCGCCGGAGGAAGAGAGGTTCACCTTAGGGATAACGAAAGAATCGCTTTAAAGGCAGGTGCAAACGGTATAATCACAGGTGGATATCTAACCACAGCCGGAAACTACTCTGAGAAAGATATTTTAATGATAAGAGAGATTGGCCTCAAGGTATAACTATTTAGAAAAAGAGCTAAATAAGCTCAAAAGGCAAAATATATATCGTACATTAAAATCCGTTAGTATTCACGGTTCTACTGCGACGGTCAATGGTAAAAAAGCCGTTCATTTTTGTTCTAATGATTATCTCGGATTGTCACAAAATAAACAAGTTCTAAGAAAAACAATAAAACAATTTAGACAGATATCGCAATGTAGTTCACGGCTCATCGCTGGCAATGATCCCAAAATCATACAACTCGAAGAACAACTGTCAAAACATCGTGGAACTGAGTCTTCCTTAGTATTTCCGACTGGGTATATGGCAAATCTTGGAGCCATCACAGCTCTTGCTGATAAAAATTCGACAATTTTTAGCGACGAATTGAATCATGCAAGTATAATCGATGCTTGTATATCAAGTCGTGCAAAGATTAAAGTATTTCGACATAACGACACTGATTGCCTTGAGAGATTGATGCAAAATTGTGTTGGTAAAAAAATTGTAATAACAGAAGGCGTATTTAGCATAGATGGAGATATATCACCGCTACGCAAAATATGTAATATTGCCAAAAATAATAATGCTATAACAGTGGTTGATGATGCTCACGGTGACTTTATTCTTGGTTCATCGGATTCTTTTTCTGGAACAACTTGGCATCTAGGTGTGAATGACTTAATAGATATACACATCAGCAGTTTGAGTAAAGCTTTGGGCTGCTTTGGCGGATATGTCGCAACATCGAGAACAATTAGGGAGATATTTATTAACAAATCCCGCCACTTTATCTATACCTCTGCTTTACCACAACATCTATGTATGTCTGCATTATCATCAATTTCTCTTGCTAAAAAAGGTAATTTACAGAAACGTCTGTTTTCTAATATTGAGATGTTTTCTAAAGGACTAAAGAAAATCGGCTTTATAGTAAGCAATTCGACTACTCAAATAATTCCTATCATGATTAGAAATGATAAATTAGCGGCGGAATTCTCAGATGAATTACTTAAAAATGATGTTTTTGCTCAACCTATTAGATATCCGACTGTGAAAAAAGGATCGGCATGTCTTAGAATATCTCTTACTTCGTTACATAAAAAGAACCAGCTCTTTCACGCATTAAACGCGTTAGAGAAAACAGGTAAGAAGTATAATATTATTTAATTTCATTAAGACCGGAGTGTCTGTAGTATACAATGTATAAACTAGTATATACATCCAGAATTTGTTTTGCCCGTATTTATGACCCGGCACGTTAATATATTTGAAATCTGTTTTAATGGCATCTTTTGTCATAATTTTTGCTATGTAATTTGAGTACTCTAAATTCAAATAAAAACTGAGAAAATGTCTTAAGTTATTGATACTATGACGAGTCTCTTTATCAATTATTTCTATTACCTTTATGTAAATGTTATTAAAAAAATTAAATCATCCTCCATACAATAGATATATAGCTCATAACACTGATACTATTAAGGATATTTGGATTTTATTTGTAACTTAGCCTCCAGTCGTTCTTTCGTCCAAGGCTTATACTATGATAAACCAGATTTAGGAAACTATATGAAATCTTTACTGTTATCATTTATGACTTGCTAATTGCATCAATTAAGGTCGCCAAGACATCTATAAGGGGTGTCAACAATGTTCTTCGACTTTCAGTATGATTTTACTATGTGTCTGGTTATTTTAAAGAGGTTTTGCTCAGCTCACTCAAAGTATCAAAATTTTGAATTTTAAAATGTAGTAATAGAGGTGTGCGCTGACTAATTTTTGCTAACTGATTCTACTCCTATGTATCTCTAAACTCGAGTTTAGAAATACATTAAATAACAACGATAGTATCACATTTACATGCAAGTCAATGAATTTATCTTTAAAGTAAAATTGACAAAGGAGCAGAGTAAAGAAATGCGTTCATATCTTGAATATCTGACGCCTGAAATGATTCTATTCGGATTAAGGTTTGCATATAGCCGCAACATTGCGATAGCAGGAGGCTATCTAATGCCTGGCAGAAAGAGCATAGTAAAATTAGAAACACATATGGTAAGTTATGATCAAGCAAGATGGAGATTAAAAAATTGGAAATCTATGATTAGGAGTTACAGACAGAAGAGATATAGTTATCCTACAATATCGAGAATAAAAAAGGAAGTTAAAAAAATTGCTGGCGGTAACAGAAAAGTTTAGGAAGTTATGTTGTTATCTTTAATATAGTGATGCCTCACTCTTTTGCGATTCAACAGTACCGCTTGGAAGGTCAGGAAACTTATCCTTCATGTTTTGTTCTACTATTGCGCTTGCTTCCTCAATGATCTTCATTGAATCTTCATTTAATCCAGTAGATGCACCTATCTCGGTGCTGGGGATTTGACCTGAATCTGCCATAATGCTACCAAGCAAATCAGAGATCTGTCCAAATGACTGATCTGCTTCAGGCATCATAGATGAAAGCCCTCCCTGTATTCCCTTTATTACAGACATGGCCGGACTGAGCGTTATTACAACATCACCTAATTCTGTAATTGTATTCAATCGTAGTTGTATTTGTTCCAAAGCCAATTTAGCAGAGCTTACCATTTTATTCATTTTACGAATCTGGGAGAGTTCATTAGATAATATTTTAGCATATTGACTATCATGATTCTGCATTGCATGAACTACGCGTTTGAAAATTAGATGGTCCTTTTCATCCATCTTCGATGATATCGATTCCAATTTTGAGATTTGCATCTGTAGCTTTTTCTCTGCTTCTTCTATCCTTGGTTTCAAAGGAGCTTGGGGCTTAATTCCTTCTAAAAATTTATTACTAACACTTTCGCCTTGTGGTTTTATCCACTTACTTCCAAATGACATATTGATTACATGTCTCCTGAGTAAACATTTGTTAATGGAATAAAAGCCACACTGTAACAGAGGTCTCTGTAACTGGAGTAACAGTCGACAAAGGGTACACATATCAGTATCATAAAGGCTAGCGTAATGACACTTCACCATGGTTCAACAGGAAAAGATCCACAAGTCCTACAAAACCTACCTCTCCATTTAAAACAGCAATTACATTTAGGACAGCGAAACGATAAACATTCTTCTTCTTTAGGAGGAGGAAAATACATCCTAAAAATAGAGTAATAATAAATTTGTTCTTTATCTTTAATGATTACCCCTTCGGATAATGCTTTTGTTTTATTCTGTTTATATGATCCATCATCCAAATTCTTGATTAGGATATCACGAATGTTTATGACTCCTGCTCCTTGTTCTTGTGCTAATTTTGGTCTCCATACTATTTCATCGCCTAGCTCCTGTTCATAACACTTCCTCAAAATGAATTTGCCCCAAGAATCGTTCAGATGCTCCCCTATTAATTTAGCAATATCGATAGATTTGGCATAACAAATAAATTTCTTATCTAGGAAAGGCGTCTTTACATTTATTCCAAGTTTCCTACCAATTACCCTTGACGAAAAATGCATTGTATTCCAAAGTCGTTGCAATTCATCTTTTAGCATTTGGATATTAAAGAAATAACGCTTAAGGTAATTATAGCCAGCAAATAATTCATCACCGCCATCCCCAGTGATTATTGTTGAGATTCCTTCTTCTTTTGCTTTGCTTAATCCAGCATACATTACACTCGAATTTCTAATCTCAATAGGATCAAATGTTTTAAAGAGTTTGATAATTTCTTTAATTATATTTAATAATTCAACATCTGTTAAAATTACTTCCATATGTTTTTTGCTATATTTTGTAGCCACTGTCCTAGCAAAACTCAGATCCTTTGCATCTTTTCCGAAAGCAATTGTCCAACTATATCTTGGATTCACTATGTTTGCAAGAATACTGCTATCTAAGCCACCTGAAAGTAATAATGCATCGGCATAGTTTCTCTTGACGCTCTCAGCTAACTCTGACTTTAGATTATTACAATCATCTCCTAGCAATGCTTCTCTATCATCTAGATCATATCATATTTTTGCTTTAATTTCGATTGAGAATCACGAAGTTAATTTGTGCATAATAATAGACCAATTTAACAAAAAACGCTCCCTGCAAGACGAGAGGAATAGCGCTCCTTTATATAAATTATATAATTTTTTATTAATATCTATATAGAAGATCTTTTAGGTTCGATATATTGAACATCGAAAATATAGATTGTTTATGGAACTTGCCGTATATCATCGTATCGAATGTTTTGATTAAAGAATTCAACAATACATATGTATTTCATATTTCGAGTTTAGAAATATTTGAGCAAACGCTATTCTTTATACTCGCGAGATTTTATGAAATAGAAGATAATATATCGAAGAATACTATCAAAATATCCTGTTCTAATAAAGAATGAATTCATATGTTTATCTCTATAAGGGGCCTGACTGTGGGAAGTTTTTTAAACATCTCATACAACTAAAGTCTGAATGATAAAAGAAAAGATCAAAGTCAATGATCGCACTTATAACGTCAATATGAATGAGCAGACTCAAATGTATGCCATGAGGCTAAGAAGATTATATCAACAGAGCTACACTGACATGGACAGTTTTGATGAAGTTAGTTCAGAAATATCGACAACAGTAAACAACCTTTTAAAACATGCTTTATATCCCGAAGTTAAAGAGGATGACATGGATGGAGTAATACAACAAGTACTAAAGATGTTTGAGAAGTCCTCGCAAAGAAAGTAAATTCTAAATAGAATAAAATTCCCCTGGTAATGCAGTTCAGATTTTACAGTTAATACTATCCAAGACCGTGATTCTAGTTCAACAGCTACTAATTGATGTGAATGCTTGTAATGCTGTTGCTCCACATCAATTTAATACTCAGAAGGAAGTTTATAAAAAGGTCTAAATAAGAATTGACAAGAATTTTACACATGCGATCCCAGGCTATAAAAAAATGTATTAATTTATCATGTGGTTTCACTTATCAGATCCATAATGACATATACAGATGTACTTGTGGCTCTCTTCTTGATATAATATATAGTGAGCGTCCGTCGAGGCGTCTTATCGATATCTTTTACGAACGAAGAAATCATGGAGGGAACATCTATAATGAAAGTGGTGTTTGGCGTTTTCGTGACTTAATAAATTTTCCTGCAATTGATATCGAAAATTTTGATGAGTGTGCAAGGGTGCTTGTTTCTTTAGATGGTGCAGAAGGAAGGCTATCAAGACCTTATCAAATGAGCAAGGTAGCCGATTATGCGGATATGAAACACAATTGTTTTCTGTTGCAACCGGAAGGATATAATCCGAGCGGATCATTCAAAGATAATGGCATGTCAACAGCAGTTACACATGCCAAAATGTTGAAAGTCAAAAAATTAATTTGTGCCTCGACTGGTAACACATCTGCTTCTGCAGCGATGTATGCGGCAAATGAAAACATGGAATGTGATGTCTATATTCCAAAGGGAGAAGTTGCTCCTGGAAAATTGGGTCAGGCGTTTCAATTCGGAGCTCAAGTAATACAAGTTGACGGCAATTTTGATGATGCTTTGTCTAGCTCTTTAAAAAACGCAAAAGAATTTTCAGGATATACGGTTAATTCTGTCAATCCATTTCGTCTCGAAGGACAAAAGACAATTGTTTATAGAGTAATGGAATATTTAAATTGGAATCCACCCGATTGGATTGTTTACCCAGGTGGAGCGCTAGGTAATACCTCTAGTTGTGGTAAGGCCCTTATGGAACTGTACCACTGGGGTTGGATCAAAAAGATTCCTCATATTGCAGTAGTAAACTCTGAAGGTGCAAACACATTCTATGAGCTCATAAATGGTATTTTTGAGAACAAGAGGCTTAATTGGAATAATGGAAGGCCTGACTTGGAGATGATTGAACGGTATTACACTATGAAACATAAGGAAAGCGTTTTTCCAAAAACTCAAGCTACTGCAATTCAGATTGGAAAGCCCGCCAATATTGCGAAAGCATTACGAGCCATTGATTTTACTAAAGGCGTAGTTATTCAAGTTAATGATAAAGAAATGAGTGACGGAATGTCAGTTGTTGGATTGAATGGCTTTGATTGTGAAATGGCATCTGGTGCTGTTCCGGCGGGCGTCCGCAAGCTCCGAAATAAAGGTATCATTAAAAAAGATGATATCGTTGTTGGTATACTTACTGGAAGACAGAAAGATCCTCGATTATTAGTAACTTATCATACAAATGCTAACAATATGTTTTCAAGACCTCCAAAGAATAACTGATAGAAATAAAATTTACTTAATATTGTCAGTTTTTATTCAAAACTCTATAGCATTATCAGCAATATGATTAATGATAATTCTAAAGCAATACGCATAACCAATTTATACAACATACATGAGGATAAATTCCAATTATTGTATTAAATGAATAAAAATAACGGCTTATTAATATATATTTTCAGAATAGATAAAGAAAATATTCCTTAATTACATCGACTAATTTACATGAGATTACGAATAGTCATCACTATGAGACCTAAGAGTCTTCATTATGCAAATAATTGCAATATCATTTACATTAGTACCTGTGCGTCCACTAAATAAGGATGAGTCTATTTTTTTTAAAACTGTGTAGCTATCGTGATTTTTTAGGTATTTTCCTAGATTAATACTCATCTTTTGAATTAAATACAGAGTTTTGGGAGTCAGGAGACCTCCTGCTGCCATTGAATTACCGTCCATTCCATCGGTTCCCATAGAGACTATGGTAATGTCATCTCCATCCTCAAACCGGCACATTGTTGCTGCCGATAAAATTGCTTCTTGATTTCTTCCTCCTTTACCGTTCTCTCTTCTCTTATTCAATTTCACGGTTGTTTCGCCTCCAAGTACAAAAGCAATTGGAAGCGATGAAATGGCAAAATCCGTCGTTAATCTTGCAAGGGACTTGCCGAAATCTATTGCTTGACCATTAAAAGACGAGCCAAGATGCATTGCTTGGATATTATTTTTTCTTAGGGATTTAACGGCTTTGTGGCAAGCTAATGTATTATTACCTATTAAAAAATTGTGCACGTTATTGAAGATAGAGTTTCCGGGCTTGGGAGTATCGTCGATAGACCCTTCTAGACCCTTCTTTATTATAGTAAATATCGATGATTTTTCTAAATTTTTATTACTTAATATATGATATTTGTGTAGTATGAATGCCGCGTCTTTAAAGGTGGATTTGTCAGGTACTGTCGGGCCCGAGGCAATTGTCGCTATGTTGTCTCCTATGACATCCGATAAGATGAAGGAAAATATCGTGCATCCTCTTTTGACAAATCTTACTAGCCGTCCTCCTTTGATCAAGGATAGATGTTTACGAACAATGTTAATTTCGTCAATGGAAGCTCCAGAAGCCAACATTTTAGATGTAATTTTCTTCTTATCATCTAATTTGAGATTGTCAATAGGAAACGGCATGAGTGCAGATCCACCTCCAGAAATTAGCACAAAAACCAAATCAGATTTGCGCGTTTTTTTCAGAATATTAACGATTTTTTTTGTACCTTCAACGCCTGCTTGGTCAGGTATAGGATGGTTGGCTTCGGTTATATATATAGAATCAAGGCGAGTCTTGTTACCATAGGGAACATTTATTGCTCCATTAGTAATTTTTTCTTTTAAAATATGACAAAGAGCCTTTGCCATTTTAGCTGTTCCTTTTCCTGCGCCAACTACGAAGATGGATTTGAAATTGTCTATGTCTAATTCAGCTTTATTGCCTTTGATGTCTAATATCGATAGCTTGGAATTCCTTAGTTTTAAGGCTTTTCTTATAAGAATCTCAGGCTGCACGGACATGATCGCTGACTCTACAGCACCGAGCGCGTAATTCAATGAATGGTATCCATGATGTCTCCTTTCTAATAACACCCTATTAGTAATGATTCCCAATAATGTTGTACTGATCAATAATATAATTAGTTCTTAATATGACTTATTAGGTAAATTAGAATTCCTACCAGATCAATAGCCCTTTGCGGGGTACACTAAAGACGATTCTTACATAAGAATAATAAAGGGACATATCCTTTTGTAGATATATAGGCTTGGCACGTCCGAAATTTTTATCAATACCTAGAATACTTATCTGGATCAAAGACATTCCTATAGCTAATGATCCGTTGTTATTTACTATAGAAAATAAGATTGTTTGTTCTAGTATTAAAGTGAATATGTTAGTTATAAAAAATTCTCAAGCGATTCCTTGTTTGTCACTTTATTTATTTGTCAAGGCGATACTATGAAAATTTTTAATTAATTTTTGGTAATGAGTATCGACTTTTAACAAATTTGCACTATTATTGAGAACTGGCAAAGGAAATATGATATTTACTTAAAAAAATCGCCAATATATTCGATTTTTCTCCCCACAGAAGAATCTTTTTTTATTAATATTAACAATATTTAACTAATCTTCCTATGGCAATCTTAATCTTATCTCATGGAAACTATAAGATGTTCTTGTGATATAGATGGTCGCGGATCTGAGGCTAAAGGGTATGGTCGGAAAAAGAGGATTAATGTTTGTCACTTATTACGGAAAATCTCGTGCCTTTATAGCGAATTATCGCTCTTGGCAAGAATATCATAACGAAGGTAGAATAGCAGAAATTGCCTCTTCCTTGATAAGTCACGAAGCATTGCACCTTGTGTTAAACAAATTCTCTTTATCTGCCTCCGCAAAACTAGATAATCTATTTGGCAGATCAAATACATGGGAAAACTATCCGCATGGATTAGGTGACCTAGATCGAGTTAATGCAACCGTCCCACCTAACTACAAAGGTGGGCAGAGAATCCACCAGCATACGAAAAGGAGAAGTACTAGACATTAACCTCATTCTCTGGAGGCAATACATAAATTATATATAAAAATAATTCTATCTCTGATGTTTATATTATTTACACCTCGGGACGCAAACAAGATCCTACCCGACATTATAGACCGTTTTAATACTATTTTAACACAGAAGCGACACATAGTTGAATTGCAAGATGAATTACAGAGATTAGTTGAATCAGGTTCGTCCTTTGAACCATTCATTAAAAAGAAACAAACTCTAAATGTTGCTGTTTTTAATCTTTATAAAGCAATTGAACGGCTGGAAAATACAGGAGTAATGATAAAAAGTGTCGATGAAGGATTACTAGATTTTCCTTCAATGAGATTCAATGAGGAAGTATGGCTGTGCTGGAAAACTGGAGAGACTGAAATCAAATTCTGGCATTCAAAGCAGGAAGGTTTCATGGGAAGAAAACCTTTAGCGCCTAAGGGATTTCCTATTGGAGAAGATGATCTGACAGATTTAAAGTAATTTTCGCCATATGATTCCTAGAACAGATCTCACAGTATTTCTCTTTACTTATATATTACGTAATGGCTATGTTTATAGACTGAAATTCGAGATTCATACATGTAAGATCCTTCTATTTTGCCTAAGATATAGTGAAAAGTGTTCTGTCTATTCTTTCATATTCTTAGTCACGTTCTGCTGATTACTTATAAATGAAATCTGAGCTCAACTTAAGGAGTTCTTTATTAGAAATGAAAAAACAATCCTTTAATCCATTTCTTTTGGCTATGTTAAGCGTGAGAAATTGTATTAAGAAGATAGACTTAAATACTGCTTCCATCACAGTAAGGTTGTTAAGATCTATATACAGTGACGAATAACTCATTTTATCAAGTCTTTTACATAAAGCTCGCCCTTTCTTTTTGTCATAGCCACCGTTATCAAATATTATAATATTATCTCTAGGTCTGATACTAAATATAGGAGAATGACAGAATTCTTCAACCGTATATGCATACGATTTGGAACCAAAAATCTCGTTGACTTTTAATGCACCATAAATTCCGATAGGAAATAACAGGCCATCACCAAGAAATATAAAGGATGATGCATCTATGAAATGCTTCTCTAGCAAGTCATCCGCTTCACTTTTTGCTTGAAAATAAATTTTATCTATATAATCGAGTTCTTTTATATCTGATAGTAAACAAAGACAGCTCAACATGCAAGAAGTAAAACCTATAGTTCCTGGTGTTAAAACGCCGGCAGATTTGTAGCTCAGTTTGATAATGTCATCACAATATTTCGCAAGGATGCTTTCTGGTTTCCTGGTTATTGCCGTTGTTCTTATTTTATGCTTTCTCGCAACTTTTGCAGATAATATGTTTGCATTTGTTCTTCCGGAAATGGATATGATATAGATTTGACGCTTATCAGCAAGGAAGGGATTTAGGAGAAATTCTATCGGGTTACAACTTATTGCTCTTCCTTTAGAGGCATAATGAGCAATCAAGCCAGCAACAAAAGAATCTCCCGAGCCAATAAATAAACAACAATCAGGGTTAATTTTATTTGGTTGAATCAATTTTGGTAGATCTTGTACTTGATACTCAATTTCTAATTCCATTGCAGCAATAGTGTTCATTAGCTTCTCATTCTATTGCGTTTTATTATAATTTTATCAAAATCTGGTTGCTCAGTTAGAGAAGATAGGCGACTTTATTTATCTTGTAAGATAGATATAAAAATTATTATTTACATCATATTATGTTAATACAAGAAGTGTCAACATACTATGACATATTGGGAATAAAAAAGACTGCCACTCAGGCAGAAATAAAAAAATCCTTCCGTAAATTAGCGCTAATATATCATCCTGATAAAAACAAAAATTCCGAAGAATCAAAAAAAAAATTCATGCAGATTGTTGAAGCATACGAAGTCCTCTCTGATGAGACTTCAAGAAAAACTTATGACAATTCGTCATACTTTATATCATATGGGGTTGTGCACAAAAGAGAATGGGTCCCCTCTGCCGATTTTGAGCGCATCTATAGTTATGAGGAAATCAAGCAAAAATACGGTCAGCATAGCTCCAGGGGTGGAATGTGGGATATCAGTGAAAATGCGAGTGTAGGAATGTGGAAAGCTACAATCATTTTATTTGGTTCGTTAGGAATAATTGCAATATTTATATTGCTGCTTGGTTAGTGCCCTTCCATTTTTTTCTCTATTTTCCTTGTAATCTAACATCATTATCATATTTCCAATACCTATAACCAAAAAAAGCTGCCAAGCTGAAATTGGGAAGAGAAATCAGCAAAAAGGTATATGAATCTAATATGACAGAAAGTATAGTAGCAATAAATCCTGCCAACAAAGAGATTATGAGCAAAATTCCGAGACGTTTCTTATAACTCGTCATTTCTATTTTATTATCATCAAAGTATGATATGAAAGGATTTTTTAGCATTTATTCACTTATAGTCAAAGAATGAAAATTTAAACACCAAGAATCTGCTTTAGCAAAGCTCTATAGTCTACCTTTTGTTTAGTGCTTCCAGAAGAAGGTAGTTCAAAAATCAATGGAATAGGTTTTTTTGCTCGTATGTCTGTAAGCTGACTTCTTATTTCTTTTCCCAGATCGTCGCTTAATAATATTAGACCAATATCATTATTCATACCTATTTTATTAATTAAAGTGAGTGCATCTGATGAAGAGTCAGCTTTAATTCCCTGTACACCTGCAAGCTGAAAACTAGTAACAAATACTCTACTTCCTATTGCAACTATGCGCATCGTTCTCTAGTTGATTTATTTGCCATCCTTTTAATCTTTTTGAGGAAACTTCACATTATACACGTTATGTAGAAGACAAGTCTGAAAAGTGGCTGCTTCAGTGATTATTGATGATAGAATTACAGACTATCGAAGTACAATCAAATAAATGATAATAACAAGATATCATGATTAACAGAAGACGCGTACTATCAGTAATTCCTATAACTATTGAAACATCGATCTTTCCCTTTTATAGAATTATTTTCGTACTGCGTTTCTGGATATAATTTTTTTCGTTTCTTCAGATCGATATTCGTTCAAAATTCAAATGACTTTATAAGAAACACCTAAGACACTTACGACTTTTCACTTTTATTGTTCTGTTTATGGGACAATTTCCCTTACAAGTAGTAGCATAATTTAATTACTATACAAATACGCATTTAATTGACATAATCATAGTCTATAAAAGATTGGAGTATGTCAGGGACCTTTCCCGTCTATGATACAGTGTTATTTTATTACCTCATTCTAAAGACAAAAAACAGATATGAGAATTTGCCTTAATTGTTATACCGAAATTGTCCTATCTGTAGCATTTATGGTGGCGGCATTCTATATATAGTTATTGAATCTAAACATTCCAAATATGGATAGGTTCTTTCCTTTCTATGGATCCCAGTAATATACATCATAGACAATGTTTTTATTCGGCTATATTGGGCTCGTTTTCGTTATAATCAATAAATAATTTTGAAGGCAAATGAAACCAAAACAGCCAAGGATTAAGG
>DATFPS010000055.1:0-2832 GCA_035264705.1 Nitrososphaeraceae archaeon
AAAAGTACGGCATCAACAAAATAATTTTTGGATTATCCTGCAGGACACTTTTTATACCTTCGTCTATATTTGGAGCATCCAATTCAAGAAAGCAAAAGGCTACTCTGCGATAAAATGGTCTTAAACTACTTACTGTATAAAGTAGAGCATCTCTTGCATTTTTGTCGCTGCTCCCATGTCCTATCACAAGAATATCACATTCAGAGTTAGGATAATGAATTTTTTTTTCATCTTTTAATTGGTTGACTCTGTCAATTATCACTTCAATCATCATAGAATGGTAACTCAATGGCTTTGCTATCACCAATTTCAAATTTCTTATCTTTGCTATCTCGGCACTTTTCTTAACCGAATCTTTTAACTTCATACCCGGATATAGAAAGTAGGGCATGATTGTAATGAAATCAGCACCGTTCTCAAGGCATTTTTTAATTCCCTCTTCTATATATGGGGGCAGAACTTCCAAAAAGCAATAATCGGCATAATCGTATTGTCCCTTGCGTTTAGCAATTGAACATATATCCTCAAGCTCCTCTCTTACATCAGCTTCTCTACTGCCCCTATCAATGATAAGCAATGCTTTCTTCAATTAATCAAACTTCACCCTAGACACAGCCACTGTAAGATTTGGTGGAAACTTTTGTTTTGGAACTATTAATTCACCATTATTTGAACTTAAAATTGACGAAGCTTCTGAAACACTTGGGATGCCTTCAAATTTTTGTACTGTCTTTGATGGATTTGGGACTGCTACTTGACTGAGTTTACCTTTATCATATATTTCAACTGGAACGTTATATTGTTCTGAAAATTCTTGCAATCCTTTGATCCTGCCTTCTTTATTAATCGATGATATATTGCGAATGCTCTTAAAACTTAGTCCTTTATCTTTCAATACAGTTAGAATTCCATTTTCAATAACGTCTTTGCTTGTATCTCTGTGAAGTCCTATTCCTACTACCAGGCTTTTAGGTCTATATATTACTGATTTTTCCAAAATGACGGGATCAGCAATTATCTTATCTGAGATAATTAATGCTCCTTTGAAATCTGCACTTTTGAGTTCATCTAATTCTTTGGTGATAGTGACATTTTGCGGAAATGATGTTGCATCCACCAACCAATTCTTCTCTCCTGCTTCCTGATAAAGACCTATTTTCTCCTCATTAACCATAAATGCACTGACCTTTGTAACGTTGTGATAATTTTCTATTATCCAACCAAAGTTTTTTCCAACTAAATCTACTGGAATGGTTTCGTTCACGTCTGCAGCAGTTGTTATTACTGGCTTTGAATTAAGATATGAAGCAATCAATCGTGTTAATGCATTAGCCCCGCCAAGATGTCCAGACAATGTACTGATAACAAAATTTGCTTTATCATCGATTACAAGGACTGCAGGATCAGTCTTCTTATCTACAAGAAAAGGGGCGATTATCCTTATAACCGCACCAAGTGAAAATATACATATTAATGCATCATAAGTTTTAAAGAGATTTGCAACTACCTGTGTAGTTTGCTTGTCAAACCAATTTATGTCAGGGCCTGAATCACTATGTTTTATGGGAGCGTAAATCTCTGCCTCTGCTAGACTATCCTTTATTTTACGTGCAATCACAATTCCGTGCTTTGTAATTGCTACGACTGCTGTCTTTCCAATCATCAAGTATTATAGAGGCTACAAGTGATTAGGAAAATAATCTTTTGCATTATTGTATAAAGTCTTCATCAAGAATCAGCGGTTGAATTATATTGTCTGATAGTTAATTTCTTTGAATTAAGACTTTCAAACGTTCACATCGTACATCACTATTCTTAATACCTTTGATACTTGTATCCTTTACACATCTTTGGAATCCTATAGGATTTCCTGATATTTTCTACGACGAAGGGATATACATGCGGAGAACTATGCACGTGTTGGAAGGTCTTGGACCACAAGAATCATACTTTTATGATCATCCTTTTTTTGGACAGCTTTTTTTGGCAGCTACCTTGGGAATAATTGGTTATCCTGATTCATTGGATCCTAATTCTGGAGATACACATTCGATTGAAATGCTTTATACTGTTCCAAGAACAATTATGGGAATTCTTGCCGTTATTGATACTCTTCTCATATATAAAATATCAGAACGTTATTATAATTGGAAAGTTGCGCTTTTTGCCTCTCTTCTGTACGCAGTAATGCCAATGACATGGATCACTAGACGGATACTGCTAGATTCTATCCTTTTACCATTTTTTTTATCTTCAATACTTTTTGCAATCTATGTTGGATTTTCAAATCGTAAATTCGTTGCTATCTTGTTGTCGGGAATTTCCTTAGGATTAGCTATATTCACAAAGATTCCAATAGTTACAATGATTCCATTAGTAGCCTTTCTAATCTTTATGAATAGTAAAAAGAATTTGAAGATGGTTAGTTTATGGTTAATTCCTGTCATTTTAATTCCCTCGATCTGGCCTGCTCATGCGGCCTTTTTTGGCCAGTTCGATCTTTGGTTAAAAGACGTAATATCGCAGACACAACGGCAGAATAGCGGATTTAGTTCTATAATTATGTTTTTTTTCCTTGTTGATCCAGTTTTGTTAATACTAACTTCTGCTGGAATTGTTTTTGCAGCAATTAAAAAGTATTATTTCCTTTTGCTATGGATAATCCCATTTTTGGTATTCCTATCCGTTATCGGCTTTGTACAATACTTCTATTGGATACCAATACTACCGGCTTTCTGCATAGCTGCAGCTGTTTTTACAATACATCTGTTAGAAAAGGTAGCGATTCCAAAATTTAGGACAATGCTATTGTTTGCTATAATTTCAAGCATA